>JBGQLF010000157.1:0-11393 GCA_041499985.1 Gemmataceae bacterium | reverse complement strand
CGAAGGGACAGTGCGTTTACAGCGGAGAGCAGCAGCAGAACCGCCCCAGCCAAGAGGCAACTACCCAAGGGTGGTCGCGTTCCCCCCTGCGCTTCTCTTGACAGGGGGGCTGGTTCCCTCTATCCCCCTGTGGCCGGATACTCTACTGATTTGCCCCGGAATCCTTGAGATTCCTCGGGATTGGTACACCTGTGTGCGGCGTTTGTTTCGCTCGCTCCAAGCCCGCCCGAGGCCGTAAGCGGTAGCTGTGCCTCGAAACGGGATTACGGGGTAGGTGGTTCTGCAACTTCATCCAGAAGTCGGCGGCGTTGCTGCCACTCGCCGGGACTCAACGGCTGCGCGACTTCTGCCTCATCCAGTTCCATGCCAGTGAGTACTTTCGTCCAGATCATGACCTCGTTCGGTGGGCCTTCCAAGGGCGCCGGCAGCTCCCAGAGCCAGGCGCTGTCGTCGCTTCCGGTCAAGATGCGCGTACCGTCCGGACTAAAGGCTACCTTCCATACCCTACTTGTATGCTGCAAGGAAGGGCCAAAGGGCTTCGCTGTGGCTACATCCCAGACCCGGGCAGTATGGTCATGGCTTCCCGTCAGGAGGAGCCGGCCGTCCGGACTAAAGGCCACACTGCGTACGGCGTCTCGATGTACCAGCGCAGCGCCGAGCGGTGTTCCGGCAGCCACTTTCCAGAGTTGGGCCTTGTTGTCGTCGCTTCCTGTCAAGGCGGTCAGGCCGTCAGGGCTCAAGGCCACGGCATAAACGGCCCCGTGATGCCGAAGAGGAGGGCCATGGGGGTTTCCCGTAACCGCATCCCACACTTGCGCCGTCTCATCGTCGCTTCCCGTAAGAATGGTTTTGTCATCCAGACTGATGGCTGCGGCTAATACGCCCAGCCTATGCCCCCGGAAGAAGGTGACGGGCTCTCCCGTGGCCGCGTGCCAAAGTCGGGCATAACAATCGTTGCTTCCCGTTAGAATCCTCGTGCCGTCCGAATTAAAGACCACAGAGAACACATTCCCGTCATGCGGAAAGACGGCGAGCAGTTGCCCTGTGATTGCATCCCAGACCCGCGCACGGTAGTCAAAGCACCCTGTTGCAATCATCTTCCCATCGGGGCTATAAGCCACGCTACGGACCAGATGCCCATGCGGCAGAGGAGTGCGTAATAAGGGCTCTCCCGTCCGCGCATCCCAGACTTGGGCGGTCTTGTCCTCACTTCCCGTTAAGACCGTTTTGCTATCGGGACTAAAGGCGATGGCCCTGACGGCGCCACCGTGCTGGAGCGAACGACCGACAGGCATCCCTGTAGCCACGTCCCAAAGCCACGCCGTTTTGTCCGCACTCCCCGTCAACGCCGTTTTGCCGTCCCTACTGAAGGCTACGGCCCAGACACGCCCTTGATGGGGTAGACGATAGCCGCGGCGATTCACCGAGGGAGCTTGCCAGAGACGCGCTGACCTATCTTCACTTCCGGTCAGGATGTGCCTACAGTCGGGGCTGAAAGCCACGCTCCGGACCCTGCCAGCATGCTGGAGCGGAACGCCCAGGGGCCTTCCGGAAGCTGCATCCCAGAGCCGGGCTGTCTTATCGTCGCTTCCGGTCAGAATGGTTCTGCCGTCACGGCTAAAAGCCACACTCCGGACCGGAGATTGGTGCTGGAGAGGCTCACCGCGACGGCTCTCGCCTTTCGCCAATTCCCAGTGGAGCGCCTCGTTGGTGCTTCCCGTAACAAGGGTCTTGTCGTCGGGACTGAAGGCGACCGCCCAAATCGCTCCTCGTCCTGGATGCTGGAATGGCTTGCCGATCGGTTCCCTGGTAGCCACATTCCAGAGCTGGGCTTTCCCATCCTCGCTTCCCGTCACGAGGGTCCTGCCGTCGGAACTAATGGCCAGAGACAAGACCATCTCTTCATGGGGAAAAGACTCGCCCACGGGTTTGCCCGAAGATGCTTCCCACCGTTGCACAGTCCCATCCCCGCTTCCTGAGAAAAGGGTCTTCCCGTCTGGGTCAAAGCTCACGGCGAAGACGGGCTCTTTGTGTGGAAGCTCGCGGAGAAGCTTTCCTGTGGCAATCTCCCAGAGCCGGGCGCTCTTGTCAGCGCATCCCGTCAGGATCGCCTTACCGTCGGGGCTAAAAGCCACGGCCAGGACTTGAGCGCCATGAAGGAAGGGCTTACCCTTCGCCTCGCCTGTGAAGGTATCCCAAGGCTGAGCGGTTCCGTCCGCAGTTCCTGTCAAAATGGTGTGACCATCCGGACTGAAAGCCACGGCCAGGACTCGGCTTTGATTTTCGAAGATGGCTTTCAGAGGGCTGAGCTGGAGAGCCCACCCGGCCAGGTTCGCCCGAATCAGCCGGTGCAGATCGACGGCGTCGGCCGGCGCCATTTGGAGGCTGCGGGCCAGCCACAGCATTCCCTGACCCCCTTCCCCCTCCTCGCACAATCTCAGTCCCTTTTCCAGAGTCAGCTTGGTCGTCCGCAGCCGCTCCTCTTGCCAGGCGCGGAACTGGTAATGGGCGAAAGCGATGGAAACAGCCACCGCGGCGAGGAGAGCCGCCACCGCCAGACTCCCGACTCCTGCCAGCTTCGGATTGCGCCGAGACCAGCGCCAAACGCGCTCGACCGTCCCCACAGGCCGCGACAGGATCGGCCTGCCCGCGAGGTAACGTCCGAGTTCGTCGGCCAATGCCGAGGCAGTCGGGAAGCGGCGGCGTGGCTCCTTGTCGAGACACTTGAGGCAAATGGTCTCCAGATCGCGCGGAATTCTTGCGTTCAGCCGCCGAGGTGCGTGGGGTTCCTCGAAGCGGATCAGTCGAAGCGTGTCCTGCGTACTGGCTGCCTGAAAGGGCGGCCTTCCCGTAAGAAGCTCGAACAGGACAACACCCAAACTGAACAGATCGCTGCGCCCGTCGATCGACTCCGGGGTGGCAATCTGTTCCGGGCTCATGTACTCTGGTGTCCCAATGATCTCACCGGAACGGGTCAGACGCCCATGAGGACCTTCATCCTGCACGGCTGTCGTGCGTGCGAGCCCGAAGTCCGTAATGACGGCCGACGCGACTTGATCGTGAGTCGCCTCCTCTTTCTTGAGTAACAGATTCGAGGACTTGATGTCACGATGCACCAGGCCCTGGCGATGGGCAGCGCTGAGCCCTTGTGCAACTTGAAGGACAATCCGCGCTGCTTCGCGCGGCTCCACCGACTTCTTCCGAGCGATCAACTGAGCGACGGATTCACCCTCCACATAATCCATCACCATGTACGGTGGAAAGCCGGGGATACTCCGAATCTCGTAAACCCTGACGATATGCTCATGGCTTACACTGGAAGCCGCGCGCGCCTCTCTTTCAAAGCGCGTCCGCACGAGTTCGATCGCTAACGATTCGGGTTTGAGAACCTTGATGGCGACAGCGCGATCCAACTTCTCGTCCCACGCCAGGAAGACCACGCCGGTCGCACCGCGGCCCAATTCTTGCTTGATATGGAAGTGTTCGAGTTGCCCCAGTTTTCCGAGCAGCGTGGGCGGTCCGGGAAACTGGATGGACGTGTGACCGTTCGGGTCCTGCCGCTCCAGTGCCAGCACTTCTTCCGGCAAGTTTTCCTGGAAGCGCTTCAAGAACTCTGGAACAGGTGTGGCGCAAGCTTGGCCGTCAGCGCCCCAAGGTGCTGCGAAGCCGTCGGCGATTGCCTCCCACGTCTCACGGCAGGCTGGGCAAGTCTCGAGGTGCGCCAAGAGGCGGCGCTCCTCGGCATCGGTTATTTTGTCATCAAGCAGGGATCGCAACTCGTCGCGCGATGGACAGGAGTTCATGGCGGCCCCCCATCATTCTGCGCCCGGTCCTTCGAGCTTGAGGACTTCCTCACGAATCAGCTTCGCCACTCGGCCCTTATAAACACGTATCCGACTTTCGGGTACTCGCAATTGCTTCGCGGCCTCGCCCGCTGATAAGCCCTCGATTCCCGTAAGACGAAAGGCTTCCCAGGTGGTTCGCTCGACGCGAAGCTCCACGCGGGCCATGGCTTCGTCAAGCAATTCCCGATCAAATTGCGGTTGCAGTTCTTGCAGCAAGCCCTTTCGGGCTGCCACGTTGTCCATGACTTCTTGGGCTCTGCCGCTTTTCTTGAAGGAGTCGATCAGGGCGTTGTTCGTGATCGTCTTGAGCCAAGCATGATAGCTTTTCGTCGGGTCGTACTCGAACGTTTTCATCTGAACGACAAGTTTCACCAACAGATCCTGAGTTAGATCCTCGGCATCAGCCTCTTGCAGGCCGCGACTGCGGCACCAGCGAAAGATTCGGGAGCCGTAATGCTCAACGAACTCGCGCCACGCTTCGTTGTCCGCAGGATCCATGAGCCGCCGCAGCAGCGTCGCTCTGGTCCGGGATCTGGAGTCCCTGAACATGGCTGTTCCACCGCGAGAAAGAGATTCTCCTCTCAATTATACGCGTTGCCGGAAAAATGGCTGCGCGCTGTTACGAACTTGGCCTGGCAGCCGTACTCATTTGCGCCAGGTGCGGAACAATGGGTTTGTCAGACGACTGTCCCGCTCTGGCCAGACGGTTTTCAATTCCGCTCGTAAGGAGGTGCACCGATGCCCTCGTCCAGGAATGGCGACTCCCGGCAGATCACGGACCTCGTGCCAGCCCGGGGGCCAGAGGATCCGTGGGGGGAGATCGCTGAACTCAGAAACCTGGCGTCGTTCACCGCGGACATCGCTCACGCCCTTTCCCGGTCGCTCAGTCTACGGGACGGCCTCCATCGTTGCGCCGACGCCCTCGTCCACGGCCTCGACGCCGCTCTCGCCCGCATCTGGACGCTGGATGAGAAGGAAAACGTCCTGGAATTGCAGGCCAGCGCGGGCCTGTACACGCACCTCAAAGGCCCCCAGAGTCGCGTGCCGGTGGGGCAACTCAAGATCGGCCTAATCGCCCAGAAACGCAAGCCCCACCTCACCAATGCGCTAGTCGGCGACCCGCGCAGCAGGGGTCAAGAATGGGCGCGACGCAAGGGCATGGTCGCCTTCGCCGGCTATCCCCTGATCGCCCATGGCCGCGTCCTCGGGGTCATGGCCCTCTTCGCCCGCCAGCCGCTCACGCCGGCAACGCTCCACGCTCTGGCGACGGTGGCTGACAGCATCGCGCACGGCATTTCCCACTGGCGTACCCTCGAGGCCCTACGCGCCAGCGAGGAACGGTTCGCCCTCGCGATCCGGGGTACCGACGAAGGCATCCTTCAGCAAGCGCCACAGGTGCTCCGCGAAAACCGGCACGAGTTGGCCAGCGCGCGCCGGATTCAGCAACATCTGTTTCCTACGGTCATGCCCGTACTGGTGGGCTTCGAATTGGCGGGGGCCTCGCAGACCGTCTGCGCGACGGGAGGGGATTACTTCGACTTCATTCCCTTTCCCGACGGTCATCTGCTGCTCGCCCTCGGGGATGTTAGCGGGCACGGACTGGGCGCGGCGATTCTGATGGCCGCCGCGCGGGCTTACCTACGGGGCATCGCCTTGACGGGCAGCACCATCGACACGATCATCAACCTTGTCAACACCAGACTCGTCGAGGATATGGATGAGGAGTTCATGACCCTGTTCCTCGGCCTGATCAACCCGTCCAGTCGTTCGTTGATCTATTACAACGCTGGGCACTGTCCGGGAGTAATCCTCGACGCCCGGGGAGAAGCGCGAGGCACTCTCCCGCCCAGTGATCTGCCGTTAGGAATCGATGCACACCACAAGTATCAGGAGAGCGCGGTAGCTCAGCTCGTGCCGGGCGACCTCCTCCTTTTAGTGTCGGATGGAGTCTTTGAAGCCTGTGCCCCCAACGGGGGCGCTTTCGGCATGGCACGGGTTCTCGACACGGTTCGTGCTTCGCGACACCTCCCACCCGCTGCGATCATCGCGACCCTCTTTGGCGCGGTCCAAGAGTTCTCGCAGATCGCTCCGCACGATGACATGACGTCCATCGTCGTCAAGGTGGTCGAAGGAAAGTAATTCTGTCCTCGGCTTGGCGCGCAGCTGGGATGACCATGGCACCAACCCTGGGTCCGACGGGGAACGAGCAGGACTTCGCGGCGCACATCGAATAGACCGTTCGGGAGTGGCGGAAAAGTTGCTTGACGAGCGCGGCGATTCCAGTATTTTAGATGTTCCCTCTGCAACAGGGCAATCGATCCAGAGATGTCCAAACAATGTTAACACAAAAAGACTCTCATCGGTCATGGGCACTGGGAGTTCTTTGCTGGATCCTGCTCTCCGGCGCGGGTGGCTGGACGCCGACGGGCGGAACGGTGGTGCGGTCCGGCGACGGCAATCCGGCTAGCGCGGATCTGGCCGCGGAGGTCCGCGACAAGGGCTGGATCGTTTACAGCGCCAAGAGTGAAGCGGGCGATTGGGACCTGTTCGTCATGCGGCCGGACGGGTCGGCGCGCCGGAACCTCACCCGGACACCAGACTTCAATGAAGGGGGTGCGCGGTTTTCACCGGACGGCACCCAGCTTCTCTATTATCGGATGCCGAAGGGCGAACCCCTGGACAACAACAAGTATGGCACGTACGACCTGGTCATCGCCAAGGCCAATGGGACCGAGCCCGTGGTCTTCGGGAAGGAGTTTTCCTGGGCCTCCTGGAGTCCGGATGGAAAGCAGATTGCGTGTCTCTCCAAAGAGGGAATCCGCTTCATCGACCTCGCGACCCGAAGGGTCGTCCGCAAGCTGGATCGCCGGGGAATCGTTCAGCAGCTCGTCTGGTCGCCCGACGGCAAAGGGCTGGTTGGCACCGCCAACGGCCTGGGAGAACAGTGGGCCATTGGCCGTATGGACGCCGTCACCGCCGAACTCAACCGCGTCAGCGATGGGAACTGTTTCAATTGCACTCCCGATTGGTTCCCGGATTCGCGGCGCGTGATTTACTCCAAGGGGCATCCGCTTACGGAGGGATGGGCGCAACTCTGGTGGGCCAAGTCCGACGGCACCGACAAGCGGATGCTCTACGGGGAAATCGAGCGCCACATCTATGGCGGCGCGCTGTCGCCGGACGGCAACTACGTGCTCTTCACGAAATCGCGCGAAGATCTGGGCAAGGTGGACAATTCCTTCACCAGCATGGCGCTGATGCGGCTCCAGGACGCGCCCCTGATCGGCGGGAAGAGCGCGGTGTTGCGCAAACAGTATCCTGACGCGAAAAGTGGCCCGATTCTGGAACTGTCCTGGGGCTGGGAACCGCACTGGACTTTCGCTAACCATCTGGACCAGAAATGAACTTAATGAACCTGATCAGGACGCTGGTGGCGTTGGCCTTCGCAGTCGCAGGGGAGGCGCAGGCGCTCGCGGCTGACGAGGACGCCGGCAAGCGGCCCTCCCTCGATCTGAGTGGGGAATGGGAGTTTCGCCTCGATCCGGACGATGCGGGTAAGGCGGCGAAGTGGTTTGAAGGGAACGTCCCTTTCGACCTGAAGATCGTCGTGCCCGGCGCGTGGAATGCGCAAGGCGTTGAATACGCATCTCAGACCCAACGGCGCGAGTACGAGCGCAAGCATCTCAACGGCACCAACCTTCTGGGCCCCGACAGCGAAGCGGACAAGCTCTACCACGTATATCCCGGGCCGGCTTGGTATCGGCGGAGCGTGACCGTCCCGAAGGATTGGCGCCTTCCCGTCATCTGGCTTACGTTCGGAGGCGTCCACCGCTCGGCCGAGGTTTGGGTGAACGGCCATGCTCTCGGTTCGCACGTGGGCTATGTCACGCCTTTCCGTTTCGACATTTCTCCGTGGGCCAAGCCGGGAGAGAAGTTCGTGGTGACCGTCCGTGTGGACGCGCGACGGAACAAGGCGGTCGATCCCCTGATGGGCTGCATGGACACGTTGGACTTTCTCTACGTGAGCTGGGGTGGCATTCACCGCAAGGTGGCACTCGAAGCGACGCCAGCGTCCTGGATCGACAATGTCTTTGCGATCCCGCACGTCGCGGAGGCAGCGGTCGATATCCGGGTGCGGCGAGGCGGGAACCTTCATAACGGGTCTCCCGTCTCGGTCGAAATCCGCGACGCCGGCGGTTCAGCCGTGGCGCGGGGCGCGGGCGCTTTCACGGCAGGCGCGGCGGAGGCGACCCTTTCCCTGAAGCTGGCTGAGCCGAAGCTTTGGTCGCCCTCCTCCCCTCATCTCTACACGGCCCGCGTGTCGCTCGCCGATCTCGACTCGGCCTCCACACGTTTCGGCCTGCGCGAACTCAAGGTCGAGCGCGGACGCTTTCTCCTCAACGGCCAACCGATTTTCCTGCGCGGCTATGGGGATGATTGCATCTTCCCCAACACTATCGCCCCGCCGGCGGACCGCGAGGAATACCGTCGCCGACTCCAGATCGTCAAGGACTACGGCTTCAACTACGCACGGCATCACAGCTGGATTCCGCTCGAAGAGTACCTGGACGTGGCCGACGAGCTGGGCGTGATGGTCCAACCGGAGTTTCCGATCGCCTACCGCTGGGACCTGGCCACGACGCCGGTGGGCAAACGACTCTACCTCGAGCAGTGGGAGCACGTCATCCAGCTGCACCGTAATCATCCTTCGATTGTTACCTGGTGCATGGGGAATGAACTCTACGACTCCTTCGACCTGGCGCCGGAGATGTACCGCCTGGCGAAGAAGACCGACCCAACGCGCCTGGTCATCGACTCGGACGGCTGCCGGTTCCGGAACCAGGACCGCGCAACGCTGGACTTCCTGGTGGTGCAATTCAGCGAGTCGGCGTCCTGCGGCTTCCAGGACCGCAAGTACGATGGCATTCCCGCGAACCTGTCGAAGCCGGTCCTCGCACACGAGATGGGCTACTTCATCACGCTGCCCGATCTCGCGCAGCTCCCGTTGTTCCGCAGCGGCTTGCGGCCCTATTGGCTTCTGGAGGCGCAGGCGCTCGCGGCAAAGAAGGGTATCGACGATCAGTATCCACAATGGGTCGATGCCTCGCAGCGCCTGCAAGCAATCTGCCTCAAGACGAATCTCGAGGCCGCACGCCGATCGCGCTTGAACGGCTATTCCCAATGGCTCTTCCAGGACTATCCGAACTGCGCCGAAGGCATCGTGGACATGTTCTTTCGACCCAAGGCGCTTGGTACTGCCGATTTCCGGAAATTCAACGCGCCGACCGTATTGCTGCTGGATGCGCCGCGGCGAACCTTTCACAGCGGCGAAACCGCCCCCGTCACGCTGCTGGTTTCGCGTTTCGAGGACAAGCCGACCGCCAAGGCCGCGCTGCGCTGGGAGCTGCGCGCTGCGAAGGAAGTGATCGCTGCCGGCTCGCGGGAGGACGTGCGCGTGACCGCGGAAGGCGTGCAAGAACTGGTGCAGCTCACACTGGCCATGCCCCGGCGTCCGGCTGCGGAGAAACTCACGCTCGCGGTGGATCTTCTCGATGAAAACGGCAAAACCTCCAACGAGTGGAACTTCTGGGTCTTCCCCGATGAACCCCTGAAGGACCGTACCCGCAAGCTCGGCGTGTCCGCCACCGCCGGTCTGCTCGAGCTTTATCCCTGGGCGCGACAGCAAGATTCCCCGCCGCGGGTTGGGGAATGCGACCTCCTCGTGACGTCCCGGTTCGACGCAGGCACCGTCGCTTACCTCCAGGAGGGCGGGCGCGTGCTCCTGCTGGCACCGGACCAGGCATTTCCGACCGTGCCTTCGCGCTTCCGTCCAGCCGGTTGGGACCCCGGACAGAAAGATGGCCACTCCGGAATTCTCCTCCAGAAGGACCATCCCGCGCTGCGCGCCCTGGCCGCTGAGAGCTGGTGCGACCTCCAGTTCTTCACTCTGCTGGAAGGCTCGAAGATCGTCCTGCTGGACGAGGTCCCGGCGAAGGTCCGGCCCATCGTTCGCTGCATCGACATGCCGCAGCGCTTCCTGGAGAAGGCGTACCTCTTCGAAGTCTCCGTCGGCAAGGGCAGGCTCTTCACGAGCGGCTTCAACTTCAAGCGCAGCCTCGAAGTCAAAGACCCCGCGGGTCTCTTCCTGCTCGACCAGCTCATCCGCTATGGACTCGGTTCGGACGTCGCTCCGCAGGCGGCGCTTGCCCCGGACTACTGGAAAGGACGCGTGCGCTAATGAGGCTGTCTCATGCCCTCGCTGCACTGTGCGTCGTGCTTCCGATCGCGTGTGCCAGCGGCAATCCTGCCCCTTCGCCTGAAGTGGCGGCACTGGGCAGCCTGGAGGTCACGGCGCGACTCGAAGCCATTGGCGGTGAATTCCCACCCAACAAACTCTACGATTACGCGTTCGTGATGAAATATCGGGTGCTGCAAGTGCATCGCGGCACGATCGCCGACGAGCAGCTCTTTGTCGGCCACTATAACCCGCTGAAAGCGCGCGCCGAGGCGGAGGACAAGTTCTCGGGCAAACTGGGCGGCAACGTCACCACTTTCCAGCTGGGCGACGTCCATCGCCTGGCTCTGGAGAGACCGCTCGACCAGCAGTTCATGGGCGGCATCATCGACAAGCACCTCAAGGAAATTGGAACGCGCTACTGGGCCATGTGGACGGAGCGCGGCCACGAGTAGCATGGTCTTCAGTTCGCATCTCTTCTTGTTCTACTTTTTGCCCCTCACTCTGGCGCTATATTACGCGGCACCGAGGGGGCTGCGTATGCCGGTGCTCACGCTGGCCAGCTACGCGTTTTACGGCTGGACCAACCCGTGGTTCATGCTCCTCATCGCCTGGTCTACCTTGGTTGACTTTTGTTGCGGCAATCTGATTTACGGGCACTGGCGCCTCCTCGGGCCTGTGACACGCGGACCTGACGGCGAGCCGCGCGCTTCCACGGCGCAACGGAAGCTGTTTGTGGCCGTTTCGCTGGTGAGCAACCTGGGGATGCTCTGCTACTTCAAGTACTTCATGTTCGCGGCCGAAAACGTCAACCGGCTGCTTACGCTCTTCGGAAAGCAGGAGGTGCAAATTCTGCACGTGCTCCTGCCGGCCGGCATCTCGTTCTACACGTTCGAGTCCATCAGCTACACGTTGGACATCTACTTCGGTCGGGCCAAACCCGCGAGCGTTTGGGTGCGTCGTTCCTTCAAGAGCAGCGGCCGGACGCCGCACGGCTGGTGGACGCAGCTCCACCTGGAGCTAAAGGCTCTCAACGCGTTCGCCTGCTACATCACGCAGTTTCCGCATCTCGTCGCGGGGCCGATTATCCGCTACCAGGACCTGGAGCGGCAACTACACGAGCGGTCGCACACGGTGGAGAAGTTTGCCTGCGGCGTTTTCTTCTTCTCACTCGGGCTGGGAAAGAAGATTCTCCTCGCCAACCCGGTCGGTGAGGTTGCCGACGCGGCCTTTGGCGCGGCCTCACTCCATTGGCTCGACGCCTGGTATGGGCTATTCAGCTACGCCTTCCAGATCTATTTCGACTTCTCGGG
>JBGQLF010000156.1:0-11400 GCA_041499985.1 Gemmataceae bacterium | reverse complement strand
TTCTGTGTGGCCCGCAAGGGTGGCCAGTTCAGCTCCTGTCTTAGCATCCCAGAACTTCAGGGTCTTGTCGGAAGCCAAAAGGGTCTGGTGCTTGGAAGCCGAAACGATGCGGCTGCCATCGGGGGAAAAGGCGCACGCCTCCACCCCTTCTGTGTGGCCCCTGAGGTTAGCCAGTAGCGTACCACTTCTAGCATCCCAGAGCCTCAGTGTTTCATCTTTGGAAGCCGAAGCGATGAGGCGGCCATCGGGGGAAAACGCACACGCCCGCACCCAATCGGTGTGGCCGGCAACAGCGGACGGTCCAGCTACGGTCCCAGCATCCCAGACCTTTACGGTAAAATCTTCAGAAGCCGAGACGATGCGGCGGCCATCGGGGGAAAAGGCACACGCAGTAACCGAATTCGTGTGACCCCCAAGGGTGGCCAATTCGGCCCCGGTCTTAACATCCCAAAGCTTGAGAATCGAACCGCCCATTGAAACAATTCGGCTCCCATCGGGGGAAAAGGCGCACGCTCGCACCCCCCTTGTGTGGCCCCCAAGGGTGGCCAGTTTGGCTCCTGTGAGAGCCTCCCAAAGCTTCAGGGTTTTATCCGAGGAAGCCGAGACGATGCGGCTGCCATCGGGGGAAAAGGCGCACGCGTTCACCGAACTGGTGTGGCCCACAAGGGTGGCCAGTTCGGTTCCTGTCTGAGCATCCCAAAGGGTATTGTCAACTTAAAGAGAATTTCGCGGATCCTACCGCTGCATGCTGGGGATTGCGCCTTTCCGAGTACCACAAATGGTGGCCATTTTCTTCGATCTTCACTTAAGTTGACAATGCCCCCTAGCGGACTCCAACCTCGCCGCGTGCTGATCAATACACGCAGCGGCAAAGACGATCCTGTTGAGCAAACATTGGTTTGCTGTGTTCCGCACTGTTCTACTCATAAAGACTTTATGGATTTGCATCTCTTAGACCCGATTGCACCATCTTTTTTCGAATCATCCTTAACTGTGATTCCTTCGCAACGGTCCCGCTCGTTGAGGGATCGACAGAGAAAGTCACGCCAAGATTTGGGTGTAGGGCGACGTAGTGTCAATCCACCGATTGAACACCGCCTGAGCCGAGACGCCGTATCGAAAACTCCTCACCAGGATCCGGTCGAGATACCAATCCGGGCCGTTCCCTTCATCGTCGCGTTGGACGGTGATGGAGATCGGCCTGCCGATATCCGGGGACTGGATGGTGACGTAATTCCAGTCGTCCCGTTCCATGCGTCCATCGAGGCTGGTGTCGATCACCTTGGTCGCTTTTCCCTTGCTTCCCTTCACGGTGAAGGTCACGTTCGCGTCCGTCCCGCCCATGTGAACGTCACCGGTGTGGACCGCAAGCTCGTAGTTCGCATTGACCGGCGCAAACGGATTATCGTCCCGGGTGGCATAACGGATCACTGATTGGAATTCAGTCTCCTGACTCACGCCAAGGAGCGTCGAAATATCGTCTGAGATGATCCCGTCCACGCCGGTTCGGATGAATTCGCGCATGCGGTCGTCGTCATTGTTCGTCCATTCGTAGATGAACTTGAACCCGTCTCGTCCGGCCCGAATTCCGCAGGCCTCCTCGATCGAGGGCCGCAGGTTGGGACTGGTTACAGGATTCTGAAACTTGTTCCCATTCCCATAACAGCCGTGATCGATGCCCCAGCTCTTGAAGGCCGCGGAGACGCCGACGGGAGAGTTTTCCTCATCCACCATGCAGCCCTCGCGCTCGCGCAGTTGACTCCGGATGGAGCCGAAGATTTCAAACTCGGCAAGGCTGCCCACGGAGATGATCACATTCAGGTTGTTGTCGTAAGTCAACCTGGCCCGGATTTCGTCGAGTAACGTCTGGCCGAGCGCGGCGGTGGCAACCTTCGGCTTGCAGTCGAAGACGATCAGAGACAGTTGTGGCCAGTCGTGAGCTACACGGTGCAGGTCGTCCAGATATTGGCCGAGCGATGGCGCATCGGAGTCGCCGCCGTCGTCGGTGTCGATAACGCCGGTTTCGCTGATGCACAGATCGTTCTGGTGATCTTCGTAAACGTTGACGTCCGGTTCGATCGCGTTTGCGCCGTGTTCGAGCGCGGCAACTACGTCTCCGATCGAATTCGGGTTATGGCCCACTACATAAAAGGGCCGCGGCCCAAGGCTGCAATCGTATTCGAGCTTCGCCGACGCATCCAGAATACGGACGGCCGCGCTCGGGGTTTCCGGATCGTCGATTCCCCGATAGTCGTGCGTAAGCGAATGCCCGCCGTGTTGAATCGTGTAAAACGGCTGCTGCCAGTACACCGGACCGCACTTCACATAAGGGTTGTCAAAACGCGGATAGCCATCGTCGATTAGCTGGCGGCCGTTATAGCGGACTTCGTTGTCGTCATAGTGCAGTTCCAACCGGCCGCCGTTAGGAATGTCGTAGCTGCATTCGAAGTCTTTCGCGGCATGTTTCGCTCCGAAGATGGCGCCGCCGATTCCACCGACGATCGCGCCGGGAATCCCGGCAACTTCGGCGCCGCCGGCCGCGCCGGCCAGGAACCCCGCGCCCGCTCCCGCTAGTTCGCCGGCCGTTACCAGAGGCACTCCCGCGACGTGGACTCGCGCGCCGCTGACCTGGTCGACAAACTTGCCGTAGCTGCCAAATTCGGCGGCGCTGCCTACTTGAAGGATGAAGAAGTTCCGCGCGCCGGCCGCCAGCAACTCTTTATCGGCCCACGGCCCGCCGGTGGTCCACTCGGGCTTCTGCGCGGAAAACAGACCTACATAGCCGTCGCCCGCTTTTCCGAAGGTCCACAGGGATTCGTCCCGGTTGCAATTGGCGGAGCGCTGGATCACAGAGCCCTCGTCGAAAGCAGCCTTGGGAAACCACGCGTGGGTGCGATGCCCGAACAGGACCAGTTGGAAGTCCTTCGGCTTGTACCCGATGATCGCGGCGTTGTTCTTCTGGATGACGCGGGGCGCGACCACGCTGCCGGTCCACCAGTTCGGCCCATCATGCTTGCCGCTGAGTTTCAACATGTCGTCCGCGGCGGGATAGGTGGTCCACACGGACGCACTGGGGCTGAGTGTCGCCTGGCAGCACTGGATTTGAAAGCTGATCTGACCGGGGTGAAAATTCTGGACGCTTGAAAGCGTCACGTCGGGAGATCGGTACGTGTAAAGATTAGCGCGGCTAAGCACCGCTCCCTCGGTTACTACGGAGCCTGCGTCGGCAAGCTTGGCAAGGTTTTCGTCAGACGTGGTTTGGTCGATGCCCAGAGTGAGCCCGTGTTCCAGAACCGTACCGATCGAGGCGATCCCGACCAGTTTGGGAAACACGTCCACGAAGGGGCTGGTTTTCATCAGGTGATAACTGACGGCTCGTTTGAGCGATGCCGCGATTACTTGCTTTGGGAAATAGCCGTTGCGGCTCCACCAGAAGAAGATGTCCGCGTCTGATTCATACCCTAGGTTGTAATCGGATGCTTCCCCAAGATTGATGGAAGCGCGCGTACGGTCGATGAACTTTGCATCTTTGTCCTGTCCGATGGCGACCAGGACGTCCGGGACCTTGTAGCGTCGTGTACTCGCGAACGCGCCCGCTGTATTGGAGGAGTCTTCCAGGTAGATGCCGTCGCGCGTCCCGAACAAGAGTTCGATCAGGTCGCCGACCGACTGCTGATACCCGCAGTTCTTCGCTTCAAAATAGCAACGGCCCGCGGTGACGCCGAAGCTGCCGCGATGTGTGAAACGAGCCAGGTCGAAGATCAGCAGGTCCAGCACCATGCAGGCTCGCGTCTGGATCTCGTCGTCGAGACAGAAGTCGGCCAGGTTGAGCAGCGCCGTGACATCCTCGTCGTAGTAACCGGGCGAGTTCCATTCACTGAAGCCGAACCGGAGACGATCGCCCAGCCAGCGCAGCAGGCGCGGCTTCGCTCGCTCCATGCGCTGCGAGCCAAGAACATCGGACGGCCGGGTCTTGTCCTTGCCCTCTTTGCGAAAATGATTTCCCGGACGGAAGATCTTACCCGGCCACAACTGGCCTGCCAGATACTCGGCCGTGGCGAACAACACCTGATGATTTTCGGACCAGAAGGTCATCTCCGTCTTGTAGGAGTCGTCGTCGGAACTCGCGGGAGCGGACTTCTTGGGGTCGAGCTTTTTCTGTTGGGCGGCGCGGGTGGCGCGCCATTGCCTGAGCGCGGCGCCGCCGTCGTCGTCCGCGTAGTAGGGCTCATCCATCCAATACTTGAAGTCCAACAGATTGGCACGAATGCCCGCTTCCGTGTGTACAGAGAAATTGATATCGCGCCCGAACCGGCCAATCGTACGCCAGGGTGCGCCTTGCGCACGCAGATGGTGCGGCGTAACGCCATACAGGTACAGAAGCCGCAGCAGATAATTGGCGTGGAAGTCCGCGGTGTCCTGAAGCGTGTACAGCTCTTCCATCGACTCGCCAAGAGAGGCGGTGGCGGGCGGAACGTCCGGCTGCGGTCCTCTCCAGTACTCCGCCTTGGCCGCTTCAAAGGCAGTCTGCCCCGCAAAGTCTTTTCTTGCGGGCGTCTCCCAGCCGAAGATTTCCTTTTGACGCTCGGGATGGCGGGCGGCGACCTCCAGCCGCGCAATGCGGGCAAAGACCGAGTCGAGAGTGCGTTTGGGTGTAATCGGATAGCGGCTTATGTCACCGCCGGTCGGGAGCTTTGGTTTCTGATAGCGCAGCACATCGCAGACAGAGGAGCTTTCTCCGGTCGCCTGGAAGGGGACCTCATCCTGGTCTGTCCAGGCGCTCTTCCAGCCATCATGGGTGACGAACAACCCGCGCAGGATGCTTTCCTGATAGCGGCGCTTGCGGACCTCCAGCTCCCGTTGGAGGCTGGACAAGCACGGAGTCGGAGGCCCATAGAGATCGGGGGTTGGCGGCATCTGACCACCTTCAGGGCGTTACAGAATCACCCGGCAACGCTTCGTAGGTCACACGGCCCTGTGCGTCGACGTTCTGTTTCCACCTGGGAAGCGTCGAAGTCGTGCGAATCTTGACCAGGTTGGTGGGAACGCGAACTTCCCATTCAAGCGGTGGATCGCCGTACGGCACAGCAGTGTCGGGCCCGCCCTCGGTTCCCATCATCTCGACGAAGAAAGGAACATAGAGTCCGGCAGCCACCGACAACGATTCCCCTTCGGTCGGGATTTGGCCGCTGGTCATAAACGTCGCGACGGCGACTTCATATCCTTTGCGGACCGGAAGGGTGATCCGCGCTGCTCCGGCTCTGAGGAAAGCAGCGAAATCCGGATCGGCATCGTCCAGTTGCAGGCGATCGTTCCAATATTTTTTGCGTCCCCAGAAATAGGGGTAATAGCGGTACAGCATCTGATCCCACTCAAAGGCCTGCTCGAAGAAGCGGATGTAGCGGCCCACCGGATCGACGTTCGGCAAAAAGAGTTGGGGAATGGCATCGGGGCCCCAGGGGCTGTATTCGATGTCCCCCAGAGCGTCAAAGTGCTGATTGGACAAAATCGTGATGCAGGACTTCTCCAGTTCCGCTTTGATCAGTGTCCGCTTCTCTTCCGCGCTGCTGGCCGCGGCCTTCACTTGCAGTGCCGCGGAGAGCCGGTTGAACTGATCTTCGTATTCCGCCAGCCTGTCGCGCGAGGCCTGAAGGATCGCATCGTGCGCTCGAGTCTGCCATTGAGCGATGCTCTGCGCCGTGGGTGTGCATGTGATTTCGAGATTCACCGTGTAGACGCCGATGTTCCAGGTAATGATGCTGACGGGAATCTGTGAAACCTCAAGGGACAGCGGCAGGGAAGACGAATTCGGCGCCGTGTTTTGATCGAATTGGAAGTACTGCGATCCGATGATCACACTCACCCAAGTGTTTGGAGCGCCACCACCCCATTGCACGTCGACGACCGCACTTACCGCCTGATAGCCGAGTTGAATGTCGATTGGTTCTTTGGCGGTAATCCCCGTGAAGAGTAAGGTACCGCTGCCCCCTTGCGGGTCTGAGCCTTTGTCCCCGTAGGCTCTTGCGATAATGATCTTCGGCTCGGGCGGAGGCTGGACGCTCGACGCGCCGTACCCTGTCGCCCAATACTGATAGTAGTTCGCGTTCTTGGGATCGGTGGATAAATCTGCGGGCTGCAGGGGAAAGAGCGTGGGCTTCTTCAGCGCCGCAAGCTCGGGCTGCCACTTTCGCATGGAATAAGCGATGAAAACCGCGGGCTCAGGGACGACGAAATCATACAGCGTACGCTTTCCGTAGCTGAATACCTTGGCCTGTACGATCTTGTCGAGCCACTGATAGACAACGATCTGGTCGCTGGCCCCGGTTTTGGAGTTGTCAAAATTGTGTTCAACATTTTCATCGAACTCCGAAGTGGTCCGCTGGAGGACCTCGGTCTGAGTCGATTGTGCGACCTTGCTGACGGCCCGGCTGGTCACCGTTTGTGCATACGCGGTCGCCTGTGAAAGCGATTGCTGCGTGGAACCACCTGCGTCTACAAGTGGACCGTAGGCATCGGAACTGCCCACTCCGGGCACCAGAGCCGTGTTCTCGTCGATCGTCTTCTGCGACTGCGTCTGCAAACTGAAGCGGTCCGAGGATTGCAGATCGCGCTCCGTCTGGCTGCCGGAGATCGTGGTGGTCAACGTCGAGTTTTCGGTCGTGTTCTTTCGTTGCGTCTGCCGCTTGAACGTTTCGCCCTTGGCGATGTTTTCAACGAATGCAATCTCGCCGGACTCGTAGCGCAGTACGTGCTCTCGCACCACCAGCAAGTCCGCGATGCCGGCCGGCAACACAGTCCCATGGGAAGTAGGAGGTCCGGGCAGCACGTTCGGCGGGAAATTCCACCATTCCAGCGGAGCCGATACATCATGGAAGGGATCGGGAGGAGGCAAGCCGATCCCCGCTGGTCCAAAGAGATTAACGGTTTTCGAAAGCTCCGAACTCAACCGTTCCGACACAAAGGATAAAGGTGTCGTCGTCAGATCGAGGTTCAATCCCGACAGAACGGACTGGACGACGGGCGAGAGAGGTTGCATGGATGCCGCTGCGGCTAGCGAAGCAAAAGGCTTTGCGGCAGGGGCTGCGTTGGACACACGCTTCAGAACTGCGCTCTCCGCATGAATCGCAACGGAAGGGCCAGGCGGCGCGTAGTTGGCCTCCGGCGGCAGGCTGTTCACTGCGAGAATGTTGTGGACCGCAAGAATCGTTTCGTTGAGATCCGCGACGCGTTTTTCGAGATCAGCCCGGCCCTGAACCGCGGCCGCTCGTTCGTCGGCGGCAGCCTGAGACGGCTGCGGGTCCTGGCGAACCAGTTGCGATGCAACTGGAAAGATATCGGACGGAAGCACCACGATGCGGCTCGCCGCATTCGCCAGAGCGCCGGGCTCGTCCACCGAGCTGTCGCCGCCTGCCACGCGTTCCACCAGATTGACCGCCTGGCTGAGTTTGATGAGCGACGCGATCGATGGACTCTGGGGAGTCGGCGTGAGTTGAAGCGCCACAATGCTGTCTTGGATTCGGCTCTTATCGTCCAGGAAGCTGTTTTCCTTGACCGTGTGCGCAAGTTTGGGGAAGAGAGAATGAATCAGCTTGGACAACTTCTCGGAACCGGACCTCCGCCGTGCGGGATTTTCGAATACGTCCGTCACGGCCAGGAGTGTGGCCCCGTGCGAGAGCGAATTTGGCGATCGCACAAATGCGTTGTCGCTCGCTATGAACTCGAGAGCGACGTCGTTCATCGCAGCTTGTGGAGCAGCGCTACGGGCGGCCGCCCGTAGGCCGCTCCTCAGCTTGCTTTGACTCGAAGGATCGATCAGGATCGTGTCTCCCGGATCGACTTGATCGGGTGCGCGCAACACCATGAATCGGAATAAATCAGCCATACGGGAGTCCTCCTCTGTTTCGCTTGATCCTGAGACAAGCCAGCTCGTCGGCGTTGAACCCACGGGTTTATCTGGGATCTCCATTTGGACTCCCAAATGGCCGACACCTGACCCAGGAACCGGTCGGACGGCCAGATTCACCGGAGGATACAAATAATCCGGGTTCGCTTCTGTTCAAACTTGCTCACTTTGGTAATAAATTTCCTCAGAAACCGCATCTGCCGCCGTTTCGATCGATTTTTCTAGACACGTCTCCGGCGCTGGCATCTTTCTGACCGATTTGTTTGCTTCCAGAGCTTCTGCTACGCCGCCTGTTTGCCTTCCTTGATCCATGTATGGTCCGCCGCGTGATTGCAAGCAGAAAAGACGATGAGAAGAAAAAAGATGTTTTCGCAATGATCGATGAACCGTCACGGGTCACCCTTATCGTCGTCTTCCTCATCCTGACAACAGTCGTCGGCACTTCCCTGACAACAGAATTCCGCGTGACACTCGTTGCAGCAGCCCTTCCGGCAATCATCGCAGCACTTCTTGCAGCCACACTGGTTGATGGTGTAAGCCATCACATCCAGAGTCTTGATTGGAGAAACCGGATCGTCGCTCGTGATCACCAGCTCGCAACATACCGGACATTTTTCGGTGGCTTTGTATCTAATGACGACGCTTAGACACGAACCAGGGTGCAGCGTCGCCGGGAAGGGATTGTTGATCAACTTCCAGTGACGGCTCTTACGTTTGAACGCAACGCTCGTCACGTGCAGGCTGCAATCGCCCACGTTACAGATGGAGATGGTGCGCTCCGCACGGCAGCCGGCCTTCACTCCGCCGAAGCATAGCGAGCCGGTGACGGCGAGCTTGCCGGAGGGCGCATCGCCGGTGACGGTGATCGTATGTGGACCGGCCGGATCGTTGCTCATCACGCTGAGCGTCGCTGACTTGGGGCCAAAACTGGTCGGCGCGAAGCGGATGGGCAACGGTAGAGAGTCTCCCGCCCCGATGACCACCGGGTAGGACAAAACGTGCGGGACGAGGAACTCACCTGAGGACGACGTGATGCCCGTAACCGAGAGGGGACACCTGCCGCCGTTGTTCAAGATCAGCGGCTTATCGACGAAGGAGCCGACGCATGCCTTGCCGAAGTTGCCGGTGTTAGCGATCGCGAGGTTCAGCCGCGGTGCCTGAGCATCGCCGGACACCTTGATTTTGTGCGGGCCGGCTGGATCGTCGCTGATCACCGTGAGCGTTGCCGACTTCGGACCCAAGCTCGTCGGCTGGAAGCGGATGACCACCTCGACGGAATCGCCGGCACCCACCTTGATCGGATAGGAGATCACGTCGGGTGTCAGGAAATCCGGAGAGGACGAGAGGATGTTGGAGATCGTAAGAGGACCAGAACCGCTGTTGTTGATTGTCAGCAGCTCATCGACGAAGGAGCCCAGGCAAACGTGTCCGAACTTCCCGCCGCTCGCGATGGCGGTCGTCACGGCGCCGGTGCCGACTGTCACTTTGAAGAAGAAGGGATCGATCGAGACGGCCACGGGAGTGACATTATCAACATTGAGCAGCGTCTGCGTTGCGAAATTGGCGTTACGCTGATAGACGACGCCGTTCGGGAAGTTGGCCGCATCAGGCGTGTTATTGGCGCAAAAAATCCCGTAGAAGTTGCTCCCCACCGTCATCATGTACAGGTAGTCACCCAAGTAAGGATCGAAGCTCTTCGAGGGTGTGTTGGCCGGTGTGTTGGCCAGGAAGTGAGTCGTGAACGAAGCGAAGTCGCTGGTTGTGAGCTCGATGGTGGTCTGCCAACGCTGGCTGGGCGAGCTCCCGGTGACCTGTTGATAGAGGAAGCCGAGTCTTCCCTTGTTGTTGATCGCCAGGGCGGGGTTGGTCGCGTTGCTGAGTGTCCTCAGGTCCGCGGACCAGGTGGCGCCGGAATCGGTCGATTTCCGGACGTGGAGCGTGTAGACGCCGCCTTGCAGGTCTCCCCAGCAAACGTACACTTTCGCGCTGTTGTTTGGATCGACCGCGATCGACAGGTCCCCCCCGATCCTCTGCTGACCGATGTTCAACGAGAGGAACGGATTGTTCACACCAGTAACGATGCGAACACCCTGTTTTGAATCGCCCGCATCGACGAGCGCGTTGAACGGAGTCGCGCTGCTCGCCCAATTGTCGTCTCGGACGATGACCACGTCCGACGACGACGAGCCGCCGATCAGCGCGTAAAAGACGGCGTAGACGGTTCCGTTGGTGTGGACGGCGGGTCGCGTCTGAAAGCCGTCGCGCGAAACAGTGCGACCTTCGATAACGAAGGTGCTGGTCGTGGGCAGCGAGGCCGCTGCGTCCAACGAGAGGTCGATCGTTGCCGGGACGTTCGAGGGTGCGTGATCGTTGCTGCCGATGTAGACGCGGTCTTTCCCCGCGCCGGGACCCGCCGGTACCGTGGCCGCTTGGACGAACGGCTGGTCGTCGTTTTTCCTCGACGCCAGCCTGGTCATCGTAGTCAGACCGGAAAAGTCGTTTGTCCTCAGGATGTCAAAGTTGATGACCGAGAGGCCCCCGCCACCCCAGAGCACACCGGCATAGAGCATCCCGCTGGTCGAGGCAAAGCGCAGCGTCTGATCACGGACCGGTGTTCCGGCGATGAGGTCTTTGAGGCTCCAGGTGTCCCCGCCATCGTTCGAATAAAAAATCGGTGAGTTGTTGCTCCCCACATTCGGGCTGGGGGTAAACGAGGTCGCAGCCATCTCCAGGGGATTGGCCGGGTTGACGGCGATGTTCGGCTCACTATCTTGATTCGTCTCCCCGCTCGACAAGTTGGGGACCATGTTTACGACTTTGATTAGGTTCGGCATGTCAGCGATCCTCCTTGCCTTGCTCGAGGCCGCGCTGAACCTCGTGAAGCCGGTCGGCCGGAAGGAAGTCGAGCGGGTCCAGGACCTGATGGATGGGGCGCGCCACTTCCGGCGGTGCCTCCTTTGCCTTCAGGTACCGAAGGATCAGGATTCCGCTCATCCCTTCCCGAAGTTTGGGTGCCTTGTACCAGGCGATGTCCGTGCTGTTCGCGAACAGAACCTCAATCTCTGGCCGGCCCTTTTCACCTTTGAGCACAGACTGCACCTTGACGCGAGCGATCCACCAGTCCGGATCGTGCTCGGATTTGGGAACCGAACGCTTCTCCGCAGAGCTACAGTCGATCACCTTTCCTGTAACGATCAGGTCCGCTTCGGCGACCCGCTGTTGCAGGGGCCGCTCGCCTGCCATTTTAATGAGCTGCGAGGTCTCCCGGACCGCCTCGCGCGACGATTCCAGATGGCCAACCTCGCGCACGACAAGGTGATCCGCCACGACCACGCAGTTCGTAAAGAAAAGCGTTGGGGTCCCAGCCTCAATCGCAGCCGCTAGCTCGGTGACGACAATCGCTTCCTCCCCTACGAGCCCGCGCAGGGCATCAGTGCTCAGGAGGATTTCCTCGATTTCGACCGTCACGATTTTTCCCTCGGCTGCGGTCATGAGAT
>JBGQLF010000155.1:0-11414 GCA_041499985.1 Gemmataceae bacterium | reverse complement strand
TGCGACCAGGAGCAGCTGACGCCGCGCGAACGCCTGGAGTTGTTCATTCCGGTCTGCCAGGCGGTGCAGCATGCCCATCAGAAGGGGATCATCCACCGCGACCTGAAGCCGTCCAACGTGCTCATCGCGCTGTACGATGGCAAGCCGGTGCCTAAGGTGATTGACTTCGGCGTGGCCAAGGCGACCAGCCAGAAGCTGACCGAGCGCAGCATTTTCACGGAGATCGGCAGTCTCGTCGGCACGCTAGAGTACATGGCCCCCGAGCAGGCGGAGCTGAACAATCTCGACATCGACACGCGGGCGGACATCTACTCGTTGGGTGTGCTGCTCTATGAGTTGTTGACCGGAGCGCCGCCCTTTACCGCCAAGCTGCTGCGGAGTGCGGCCTTTACGGAAATGCTGCGAATCATCCGGGAGGTCGAGCCGCCCAAGCCGAGCACCAAGCTGTCCAGCTCGGAGGTGCTACCGGCGATCGCCGCCAAGCGCAAGCTGGAGCCGAAGCGGCTCTGCAAACTGGTGCACGGCGATCTTGATTGGATCGTGATGAAGTGCCTGGCCAAGGAGCGCAACCGCCGCTACGAGACCGCCAATGGCGTGGCGTCGGATATCGAGCACTACCTGCACGAGGAGCCGGTGCGGGCCGGGCCGCCAGGCGCCGGCTACCAACTGCGGAAGTTCGCGCGCCGGTACAAGAAGCCGTTGGCGGCCGCTGTGGTGTTCGTCGCATTGCTGTTGGGCGGGGTGGTGGTCAGCACCCTGCAAGCGGTGCGGGCGACCCGCGCGGAGGCGCAGGCCCTGGCGGAGCGGGATGCGGCTCAGGAGGCGCGGGAGCGTGCCGATCGCCACTTTGCCCTGGCCAAGGACGCGGTCGACAAGTATCTGAGCCAGGTCACGGACCACCCGAAGCTGACGCAGGCCGACTTCCACCAGCTCCGCAAGGAGCTGCTGGAGACGGCGCTGCCGTTCTATCGACAGTTCGGGGAGCAAGAGGGCCAGGACCCCCAGCTGCGGGCGGCCCGCGGGCAAGCGTATCGGCGCCTGGCGCTGATACGTCAAGATATGGGCGACCGGGAGACCGCCGTGACGGATTTCCGACGGGCTCTTGCGATCCTGGAGCCACTGGTCGCCGAGTTCCCTGCTGTTGCCGAGTACCGCCTAGCCCTGACCGACAGCCATCACAGGTTCGGTGACCTGCTGGCTGTGCTGGGCCAGCGCAACGAGGCCGAAGCCGAGTTCCGCCAGGCGTTGACCATCGGAAAACAGCTTGTGGCCGACTTCCCGACCGTGCAGGTGTACCGCGTGGAGCTGGCCAGCAGCCAAAGCGGACTAGGCTTGTTGCTCCGTGATCTGGGCCGGTTGGCCGAGGCCGAGGCCCAGCAGCGCCAGGTCCTGGCCCTGTTTGAGAAACTGGCCGCCGACTTCCCGACCGTGGTCCGGTATCAGCGCGGGGTAGCCGCGCACTGCACAACTTGGCTTGGGGCTTGCAGCACAGTTACGGCTGCCAGGTCACCTGGCCCGGGACGTCGCGTTCGTCGATCCGCATGGCGTCCGTGATCACAGCGAGCACCAGCGGCGTACTGAGATGTCTAGAACAGCGGGCGAAGGACCTGGCCCCCTGGTGTTGTCAGTTGTCACGGCGCGTCGGCTTTCTTCTTGATTACACTTCACGCCCGCGTCCCCAATTTCAGCTTTGACCGGTTGCAGTCAAGAGCGGAGCGGCCTAACATCTTCTTCTGGTCCTCCCTGCCGGCATCGCAGATGCGGTTATGGTCCGTTTCTACGGCGACACACGGGACATCTGGAGTGTAGGAGAGAACGTCATGGTTTCCACCAATCCGGCCCTTGCGTTTGCTGCCGCCTGGGATGGATTCCTCGGCCGCCGGGACTTCCTGCGCATCGGCTCGCTGACTGTTGGCGCCAGCCTTCTTCCCCAAGGTTGGCAGGTAGCTCCAGCCAAGGACAGAGCCGGTGGACCGGGCGGCAAGGCGCGTTCGGTCATCCTCTTGTGGATGGGTGGGGGCGTGACCCACATCGACTCGTTGGACCCCAAGCCCGAGGCTCCGGAGGATATCCGCGGGACCCTGAAAGACATCGCTACCAACGTGCCGGGCATCCGTTTCTGTGAGTCGCTGCCCTGCCTGGCCGGGCAAGCGAAGCACCTCGCCGTGGTCCGGAGCTACTCTCACGGCAGCAACGATCACCTCCTCAGCCAGGCGTACACGCTGTCTGGCCGGAAAGTGACCATGGCCCAACTCACCACCGAGCCGAATATCGGCTCGATTGTGGCCAAATTGCATGGTCCGCGGGCAGGCTTCCCCGGCTATCTTGCAGTGCCCGGCACGACTCGACCGGGCCCGCCGCCCATCAACCTGTTCGTCGCCGGCTGGTTGGGCAATCCATTCGCCCCGTTCCCGACAGGCGGCAAGCCGAAAAACGAGGATTTCACCGCCCGCGTGCCCGAGGCGCCCGAAGCGGAATTCAACCAACAGGCGCTGCAATACCCCCCGGAACTCGATGCCCCACGGCTGGCCGGCCGGCAGTCGCTGCGGGTGCGCTTGGAAGCCAGGCTGCGCCGGCTAGAGAGCCAGGAAGGGCCCGATGCCCTGGCCGAGCAGTACCAAGCGGCCTTCGCGATGCTGGTCTCGCCGGAGGTGCGCGGCGCGTTCGAGCTGAACCGCGAGCCTTCGGCCGTGCGCGATCGCTACGGGAGAACCAAGATCGGCCAGCGATGCTTGCTTGCTCGCCGGCTGATCGCAGCGGGCGCTCCGTTCGTCATGGTGGATTACGGCTACGACCCGGAATACGGCAACCTGTGGGACAACCATCGGGTGCCTACCCAAAATCAGCCACACATTTGTGACATTGTCAAACTCCCTTACCATCTGGCCGGTACCGATCGGGCGTTCGCGGCCCTCCTGGCAGACCTCCACGAGCAGGGGCTCCTGGAGCAGACGCTGGTCGTCTTCTTGACGGAATTCGGGCGGACACCCAAGATCAACAGCCTGGGCGGCCGGGATCACTGGGGGGCGGCCGGTTCGATCTTCTTTGCCGGAGGCGGAACCCGAGGGGGCCAGGTCCTCGGCGCGACGGACAAGCAGGGGGCCTTTCCTACGGGTCCGGGATACAACCCCGGCGACGTGGCCGCCACGCTCTATCAAGCCCTCGGCATCGCTCCGGAGACGATCCTCTACGACCGCCAGGGCCGGGCACATCCTGTCAGTGACGGCGAGCCGATCATTGGGATCCTTTGAAGACGCCCCTTTGCGAGGAGCCGGGCGCTGAGTCGCGCAGAGAGGCGCGGGCAAGCGGTCAGGGGTAGGCGAGAACAGACAAAATGACTCTTCTTCATTGACCGTGGGAGCGCGGTGGGTGAGAATGCAGCCGGGTTGTCCTCGTCTTCCGCGGAGGCGGCTGCATGCACCTCACCTGCCCGAACTGTCGGTGTACGATCGAGCCTGTCGAGGCCTCCGCGCTGGATGCGCTGCGCTGTCCTGCCTGCGGCTCGACGTTGCGGCCAGAGCCGGAAAAGACTGGGCCGTGGATCCCAGGCGAGAGCCAACGCCAACTGGGTCCGATCGCGATCGGCCAGACCATTTCCCATTACCGCATCCTGGACAGGCTGGGCGGCGGCGGCATGGGCGTGGTTTACAAGGCCCACGACACCCGACTCGGGCGCCACGTGGCGCTGAAGTTCCTGTCCGTCAAACACGCGCAGGACCAGCAGGCGCTGGAGCGCTTTCAGCGCGAAGCGCGCACCGCCTCCGAGTTGAACCATCCGCATATCTGCACTCTGCACGACATCGGGGAATTTGCCGGCCAGCCTTTTATCGTCATGGAGTTGCTGGAAGGCCAAACGCTGAAACACCACGTTGGCGGCAAGCCGTTACCGACGGACGAGCTGCTGGAACTGGGAATCCAGATCGCCGACGCCCTCGACGCCGCTCACGCCAAAGGGATTGTGCACCGCGACATCAAGCCGGCCAATCTGTTTGTCACGCGGCGCGGTCAGGCCAAGGTGCTGGACTTCGGGCTGGCCAAGTTGGTGGCCGGCCGACAGGCCGTTGGAGTAGCGCCCCAGCCGGTGGCCGAGGACGAGGCGGGGCCGTTGAGCAGCCCGGGGACGGTGCTGGGGACGGTGGCCTACATGTCGCCGGAGCAGGCGCGGGGCCAGGAACTGGATGCCCGCACCGACCTGTTCTCCTTCGGCGTGGTCCTCTACGAGATGGCCACGGGCCGGCGCCCGTTTGCCGGCAAGACGTCGGCGGTGATCTTTGACGCGATCCTCAACAAGACTCCGATCTCACCCGTGCAGTTGAATGCCAGCCTGCCGGTGGAACTGGAGCAGATTATCAACAAGGCGATGGAAAAAGACCGAGAGCTGCGTTGCCAGACAGCTGCCGAGCTGCGTGCCGATCTGAAGCGGCTGAAGCGGGACCTGGATTCAGGGCGGGTGAGCGCGGTCCGCGGCACGGTTCCTGCGGCGTCTCCTCCACGACCGCCGCGACTGTGGAGGCCTTGGGTTTGGTCGGCGGCCAGCGCCGCCCTGGCGCTGGTGCTCGGCGGCGGCATCTGGTTCTATGCGACGCGCCCTGGCAACCCGTCACCGGCAGCCCTTTCCGTGCCGTCCACGGAACCACCGCCAGCCCCGCTGCGCGCGGTTCCCCTCACCAGCTCGCGAGGCCGGGAGTCGGGCCCCACGTTTTCGCCCGAGGGCACCCGGATTGCCTTTTCTTGGGACGGCGGCCAGGCCAACGGCTCGCACATCTATGTCAAGTTGATCGGCGTCGGGGAACCCCAGCAGCTCACCAAGCAACCCGGGGCGGCTTCTCACCCGGCGTGGTCACCGGATGGCCGCCAGATCGCGTTCCGGCGTAGTCATGAGGGCAAAGGGAGCCTTCGCATTGTTCCTGCTCTGGGCGGCACGGAGCTGGTGCTCGTCGATGACCTGCCGGGGTTACCGTACAACCTGGAGAGTTTTTCGGTGTCCTGGTCTGCGGACGGCAAGCAGCTGGCATTCCCGTACCAGAAGTCACCGCAAGGACCGCGGCGAATTTGCTTGTTCTCCATCGCGGACCGTGAAGATCCCAAAGAACTCACGGCGCCGCCGCCCGGGGCACCCTTTGGCGATGGAGGTCCAGCCTTTTCCCCCGACGGTAAATGGCTGGCGTTCCTTCGCACGACCGGTCCGGCTATCCACGATCTCTACCTCGTGCCCGTGACCGGCGGCGAAGAAACGCGCCTGACCACGGATCAGCGGCGGATTTCGGGGTGTGCCTGGACCCCGGACAGTCGCGCGATCGTCTTCGCCTCGAACCGGTTAGGTGGTACCACCAGTCTTTGGCGAATTTCCATTACCGGTGGCGAGCCTCGACCCGTTGTGGCGGTGGGCCTGGGTCACACTGCCACCGGCCCCGCGATTTCCCTCCAGGGATCCCTGTTGGCCTACGTCGATTCGAACCAGGTCGCGGACATCTGGCGTGTGAAGCTGTCCGGCCCGGCCCAGGAGCGCCGCCCTACCAGGCTCATCGCGACGATGGGCACCGAGTGGTCTCCCCACTACTCTCCGAATGGCGAGAAGATCGCCTTCGCCTCCAACCGCGACGGCAGCTCCGAGATTTGGGTGTGCGGCCGTGACGGCCTGAACCCGGTCCGGTTAACCTCGATCGGCGGCCCTCAATCCGGCACACCGCGCTGGTCCCCGGACGGCCGCCAGATTGCCTTCGACAGCCGGCTCAGGGGCAACTCCGCCATTTACCTTGTCAGTGCGCAAGGGGGCCCCCTGCGGCCCCTGACTACAGGTCCTTTCAACGACGCCAGACCGAGTTGGTCCAGAGTTGGCGAGTGGGTGTATTTCCATTCGGTCAACCGGGGCGCGACGGGCCAGATCTGGAAAATGCCGGTCCGAGGCGGCGCGGCAGTGCCCGTGACACGAAACGGTGGCGAGGAGGCCTACGAATCGCACGACGGCAACTCCATTTACTATTATCGATGGTTGCCCGTTCCGAGCGTTTGGAAGGCTCCCGTTGTAGGAGGCGAGGAGAGCTTGATCCTCAAGCTTCCGAACGGATGCGGGCCGCGTTGGTGGACGTTGACGGAACAGGGCATCTATTTCATTGACCCCAGCGTGGCGCCAGCGACCATCCAGTTCTTTGACTCGCTGACCTGTCAGATGACGCCCATCACCGAATTCGAGAAGGAGAAAGGACCGCTTCGGAACGCGCCCGTGCTCGCTGTCTCCCCCGACGGCCAATGGCTGCTCTACACCCAGGTGGAGAGTGACACCGCGAACATCATGCTGGTGGAGAACTTCCGCTGACCGTTGACGCGGCCGCCCGAACGGCTGACCCCGTGCCTCTCCCGAGCTGGGGCCTGTTCGACGCTCAGCTCCAGTTACTTCTCAGCAAGGCAATACAGATACTGCTGGCCGCGCAAGAACAGGTCCTTCCCCGCAACGGCCGGCGAAGCATCGAACTTCTCCTCCAGCCGATTCGTCGCAGTCACCTCCAGCTTGTCGGAGTGCTTGAGCACGACCGTCACGCCATTGCGACCGACCAGGTAGACCCTTCCGTCCGCGCCCACGGGTGATGCGTAGACGCCCTGTAAACCCTCGATCCGTTGGGCATCGATCAGCGTCTGCCCTGTCTTGGCGTCGATACAAGAGAGAAGGTTGTTGTTCACGGCGAAGAAGTAGAGCTTGTCGCCGTAGAGCAGAGGCGACGGCACGTAAGGCGTGCTCTTGTTGTGACGCCACACGATGGCATCGGTGCCGGTGAGTTCGCCCGTGCGGCCCAGGCGGATCGCGAGCAGGGCATTGCCGCGGTAACCACTCATGCAGTAAACCACACCATTGCTGGCCACCGGCGAGGGAATCACATTGGAAGTCAGCCCGGCGCACTCCCAAATCAGTTTGCCCGTCTCGGCGTCGTAGCTGCGGACCTTGCCCGACGCGGCCGTGACGACTTGCCGTTTCCCCTCATGCTCCACCACGAGCGGCGTGGCCCAGGACGTTCGCTCGGAACGCGGTTGTTTCCACAGGGTCTTGCCGGTGTTCTTGTCCACCGCCAGGATGAACGATTCCCCTTCGTGATCCCAATTGACGATGAGGGCGTCCCCGCACAGCGTCGGCGAACAGCCTTCGCCGAAGCCCAGCGCGATGCGCATATCGCCAAAGCCCTGGCTCCACTTCAGCTTGCCGTCCAGGTCGTAGCAGTACAGCCCGCGCGAACCGAAGTACGCGAAGACATGTTTGCCATCCGTGACCGGCGAGGGTGCAGCGAAATTGCCCTCCGTGGGGTGATGGCCCTCATGCGGAACCTCCTCGCGCGCGATCTGCTGCCAGAGCACCTTGCCGGTTTGACGGTCAAGACAGAGGATGACGAATTGGTGGACTTCCGTCGGCCTTTGCCCGCCGCGCCCTCCGGGACCGCCTCGGCCTTGTCCTGGCTGGCCGGAACCAGCTGGGCTGGAACGTTGTTCGCCGGGAGCGGTCGAAGCGGCCTCGCCCTTCTTGCCGGTCGGGATTGCGGTGAGCACGAACACTTTGTCCCCCCAAAGGACCGGCGTGGCCGAGCCCTTGCCAGGGATTTTGACCTTCCACTTCACGTTCGTCGTCTCGCTCCATTCGGTGGGTGGGTTGGCCTGCGGCGCGACGCCATTTTGAAGCGGCCCACGCCATTGCGGCCAGTTTTGCTCGTCTGCGGGCGAGGCCGCTTGTATCCCACTAATGCCGAGCGCCGCCACAAAGGTGAGGAGAACCATCAGGGGCAAGCGTGCCAGTACGCGGCGGCTCCTTGGCCACTGCGCGGGGGTAGTGTGGACTCCCCTGATCCGTCGCCGACCGCTGCAAAGCGCTGCGGTAGCTTCCAAGGACACGTGCTGGGATTTGCTTGCAAGATGGCCTACCTGAATGTGCATTCTTTAGTCTCCTGGGTGAAGCAGGTGGAGTTGCGGCGCGTACAGAACAGTGTGGGCTTTTGGCGGATTCCCCGAACTCCTTCTCCCAGCACGAGCTGTGCTGGGAATGAAGCCTCGCAGTCAGAGTAGAGGTTCCTGCCAGGATTGGCATCGGAATCTTGGCCTCCGATCCGAGGACGGGGTCGGTGACGAGCGTGATTCGTCTCGTGCAGCCGGGCCAGCGGCATTTCTGCCAACGGCAGCCGTATGGCCACCAACCTGTGGTGTGGTAGAATGAAGGACCGACATCTGGCGTCCGCCTCCTGGAGGTTCCGCTGAGCCGCGCAGAAACCGGGCAGGCCGCCGCGGACATGCTCCAGAAAGCGTTCGTCGAGGTCTTTGTGAGAGAAGGAGGTGGTCGCCGTGCTGAAACCCAAGCGCAGCTTCCGAGCCGTGGTGACTGAGTTGATCGAAGGGTTGCGTTCCGGGGAGGTCCAGTTGCAGGGCCCCTTCGAGGGAACAAGTCACATACCCGCCGCGCCAGTGGATGGTTCCCTGGCTGGGGGGGAGGCAAAGGCAGGCTCAGGCCTGCCATTGACGGAGCAAGAAATCACGGCGCGGGCAAGAAGAAAGGGATAGGCGACAACAGACGCAAAATCTCTCTGCTTTATTCTCGTGAAGAGCTTCCGCTGACCGGTTGGCGCCGGAAACAAGCGGCGCCAACCGCTACGTAGCCATTCTCTCGTCTACCAGCGGCGATAGTGCGTGTAGCCAAAGCCGACCCCGACGACAGGCGGCGGCGATTCATACACGTACACCGGCTGCGTGTACACCGGCGTCGCCGTGTACACCCGACGCGGAGCGCGGTTGGCCGAGGCCAGCATCTCCTGCACCACCACGTCACTGACCCCCTGCTGCTTCAGCCAGATCGTGTCGTTGGCCGACAAGTTAAATACCGAGCCAGTGCTCCGGATCTGGGAGATGATCACACCGTCGCTAATGTGCGACTGAGCCATCTGCACGATGTCGGTGACGCCCAAGGGGCCCTGAACGGGCGCGGCGGCAGCCGTGGCCGCTGCGATCCGGGCCTCATTTTTCTTGTCAGTCTCATCCACCGCATGTCCAACCAGGCCGCCGGAAACCGCTCCGACGCCCGCGCCGATGAGGGCGCCGGCACCCGTGTGGCCGGTGGCTTTGCCGATGAGCGCGCCGGTCCCGGCACCGAGGAGGCCGCCCAGACCGACGCCCTTCTCCGTGTTGGACATGGACTCGCAACCGCTCGCCAGCAGGAACGGCAGAACCAGTGCGCCAACCAGGCGTTCTCGTGTCATTGTGGTGGCCTCCTGTTGACCGGTTTTCGGGTCAGGGTCCGCCAATCGAACCCGGCCGGGCGCCCGGTCTTAGCGAAGGGGACGACTCGATCTGACGATCCCACCGGCTCGCGTAGACCGGGGGCGAGAGTATCGGGTATGTTTGTCTTCCGGTCAAGATGGCTCTACGATGATAGTTGTAGAAGACGGCCTGCGCCCAAAGCCCCGACACAAAGTCTGTCCCGTGCCCATACATTTCCATCGGTTTGGAGGGATTCCGGACATGAGGAGTTTTTCGACGCGCGGCCCCAAGGCCGTAACGGTTTGGCTCGGTGCACTGCTGGCTTGCCTGGTTCCGTCTATCTGTTTCGCCCAGGCTCCGGCGACTGCCAAAAAGGTCGTCACCATCGAGGGTATCACAGAATACCAGCTCGACAATGGACTGCGCTTACTCTTGTTTCCGGATCCCTCGACCCCAACCGTCACGGTCAATCTAACCGTTCTGGTCGGCTCGCGCCACGAGGGTTACGGCGAAACCGGGATGGCGCACCTGCTGGAGCACATGGTGTTCAAGGGCACGCCGGCGCACTCCGATATTCCGCGGGCGCTGCGTGATCATGGTGCCAATTTCAACGGCACCACCTGGCTGGACCGCACCAATTATTTCGAGACGATGCCGGCTACGGACGCCAACCTGGAGTTCGGCATTCGCCTGGAGGCCGATCGACTCGTCAACAGCTTCATCAAACGCGAAGACCTCCTTTCCGAGATGACCGTCGTTCGCAACGAGTTCGAGATGAACGAGAATAGTCCGCAGACCATTCTCAGCCAGCGAATGATGGGCGTCGCCTACGAATGGCACAACTATGGCAAATCGACCATTGGCAATCGCAGTGATATTGAACGCGTGCCGATCGAGCGCTTGCAGGCGTTTTATCACAAATTCTATCAGCCCGATAATGTCCTCCTGATCGTCGCTGGCCGATTCGACGAAGCCAAGGCGCTGGGTCACATCAGCAAGTACTTTGGCGTGCTGCCGCGTCCCCAGCGCCCGTTGGACACCACCTACACCGAGGAGCCGCCGCAGGACGGCGAGCGAACGGTGGTGCTGCGCCGCGTCGGCAAGGTGGGCGTCGTGGCGGCCATGTACCATATTCCCGCCGGCCCCCACGAGGATTTTGCCGCTGTGCAGGTGCTCGCCAACGTGCTCGCCTCGGAACCCACTGGCCGGCTATATCAGGCCTTGGTAGCCAGCAAGCAAGCCACCAGCGTCTTCGCCGCTGCCATGCCCAACCACGACCCAGGTGTTCTGGAAATCATGGCGGAGGTTGACGAAGCCAATGCACTCGAAAAGGTCCGCGACACTCTCTTGACCATCGCCGAAGGACTGGGCAGGAGCAAGTTCACAGCGGAAGAGGTCGAACGGGGCAAGCGCCAGATCCTCAAGAACCGCGAGCTGCTCATGACCCGCAGCAACCGGATCGGCATCACGCTGAGCGATTGGGCCGCCCAGGGTGATTGGCGGCTTTTCTTCTTGCACCGCGACCGCGTCGAGAAGGTGACACCGGAAGACGTGGCTCGCGTGGCCAGCCGGTACTTACAACGCCCCAACCGCACCGTGGGTCTCTACATCCCCGCGGAGCAAGCGCAGCGCGCTGCCATCCCGGCAACGCCAGCTGTGGCCGAATTGGTCCGCGCTTACAAAGGTCGGCAAGCACTTACCGCAGGCGAGGTCTTCGATCCGACTCCGACCAACCTGGAGGAGCGCGTGCAGCGTTCCCAGCTCCCGGAAGGAGTCAAGGTCGCCTTGCTGCCGAAGAAGACGCGGGGCGAAGCGGTGGTGGCGCAGCTGACGTTGCGCTATGGCAATGAACAATCGCTCAAGGGCCTCACGAGCGCGGCGGAATTCCTGGGTCCCCTTCTGGCGCGCGGCACCGCCAAGCATAACCGCCAGCAACTCCGCGATGAGCTGGACAAGCTGGGGGCGCGCCTGAGCGCCGACGGGAGTCCGACGGGCCTGACGTTCCCGGCCAGTCTGGGGGAGGTGACCTTTCGCATCGAGGCCAAGCGGCCCAACCTGCCGGCGGTGTTGCGGTTGCTGGGGGAGATACTTCGAGAGCCGACCTTCCCCGCAGACGAGTTCGATATTCTGAAGCGCGAATACAAGGAGAGCCTGGAGAAAGGGTCGACCGAGCCGACCGAGTTGGCCTT
>JBGQLF010000154.1:0-11424 GCA_041499985.1 Gemmataceae bacterium | reverse complement strand
TTGTCCATCTGGTCTTCGCCGGTCTGCTGAATGGCGAAGCGCTTCTTGTGCCGGGCATGGGTATCGTGAATCTGCACGGTCAGGATGCCATCGTCGCCGTACTCGTAGGTAACATCCAGAGCACCCTCGCGCTGAGGCCTTGGCGGATCGAATTCCCACGGGATCTCGGCCAGTTTCACGTTTTCCGAGCTATCCGGATCGTCGTATTGATCGCCCTCGTAGACGCTGATGACCACGCGCTGAGCCGGGTCGGCCACGGGGTGGTAGGTCTTGGTGAACGAGCAGGGAATGTCCACGCCGCGGCGAATGATCGGGTCGAGGTATACCTGACGCTGTTCGTTCACCGGGTTGGTGCACAGCGAATGCTCCAGCTTGACGCTATAGGCGTAGTTGTCCAGGCCAGGCGCTCCCTGGAGGATGGCCGCGACAATCGCTGCGCCTTGTGCCACGCACGTCAGGGGATCAACGCGCGCGAACGATTCGGGTTCCTTGCCGGCTAGCTTTTCGCTGACATAGCGCTTTACCAGCGGAATCTTGCTCGTGCCACCGACCAAGAGAACGCGGTCGATATCTTTGGGCCGCAAGCCTCGCCGTTTCAGCGCCTCGTCGATGGCCGTGCCCGACTGCTGCACCAGCGGCATGATCTCTTTCTCGAACGTCGGCCGTTCGATTTCCTCCTCCAAGCTCAGGTGGCGTTCGGGCACCAGCTCGGCCTTGCGCGCCACCACCACCGATTGCGTCGAAAGCTCGATCTTGGCTTGCTCCACTGCCAGCAGGAACGCCTGCCGATACGGCGAATGGAGGATGTCGTAGCCGGTCTTCTGCTGGAAGCGGGCCGATAGGTGCCGGGCGAGGAGAAGGTCCAAGTCATCGCCGCCCAGCTTGCCGATCCCCTTACTGCTGATCTCCTCAAAGATGCCGTGATGGATACGCAAAATGGTGACATCGAGTGTGCCGCCGCCGAAGTCGTAGACGAGCAGGGTCTGCTCTTCCTGAGCATTGATGCCATAGCAGATGGCAGCGGCTGTCGGCTCGTTGATCAGCGTCAAGACTTGCAGCCCCGCCGCTCCGGCACACAGCTTGGTGGCGTGCCGGGCCAGGCCCTTGGAGTTGGCCGGGATGGTCACCACCGCCTTGGCGAACGCCTCGCCCAGGTGTTGTTCGGCATCCTTTTTCAGCAGGCTGAAGAGCATGACGGCGATCTGCTCAGCCCGCAGGTTCTGGCCGACGAGCGCGACACGCTCCGGCGTGCCGAGGATCCGCTTGATCGAGCGAATCGAGCGTTTCTCGTCGAAATTCTCCTTGGCTTCTTGCCCGAAAGCCAGGGTATTGTCGCGTCGCAGCGTGACGACCGAGGGCGTCCAGGGCTGGCCTTCGTGGTTGGGGATCACCTCCGCCTGGCCAAACTGGAAGTTGGCCACCACGGAGTTGCTCGTGCCGAAATCGATGCCGATGTAGGCCATGGCTGCTTCGCAAGGGTCAGGGGTCAGGTCAGCGATCAGGTCAGCGGCAAGTACGATTGTAGCTGCCAAACGCTGGTCTCTCTATTCCTATCATTCGGTTCCCACCCCCAATTATTGTCTCAGAGAAGAAGCCGTTTTCCTAGCGACCGGTTTGAAGTAGATACCTTCATCCCGCTGGCGAAACGGTTCGATCACGCGGCTGAGGTGCGGAATCGGAGCCAGGGCCGGGCAGGTGCGCTCAATGGCCGTGCGTGCATCCGCAGCGCGGCCCCCAGCTCGCTCGTCCGGCAGGGGTCGAGGAGGGCTTCGGCACCGCGGCTAGCCGCCGAACTGCTTCACCTGCCGGAGTACCGGCAAGGCAAGTCGCCGGCAGCGCGAGGCCACGCAATGGCATGGTGCGGACCTGGAACCTCGCTCGCCGCCGAGCTATTCCCGCCCCGATCGTTGCCTTGGGCCCTCTTTCTGGGGAGCCAGCGGCCACAGCCGGATGGTCTTGTCCAGGCTGGCGGTGGCCAGAGTGCGGCCATCCGGAGCGAACGCCAGGGCTGTCACCGCGGCCTCGTGCACGAAGGAGCGGCCCAGCTCCCGACCGGTCTTTCCGTCCCAGAGCCTGACCGTTCCATCCTGGCTGCCCGAGGCCAGGATCGAACCATCTGGGGTGAAGGCGACGGCCACGACCCGATCCGTGTGTCCCCGGAGCACGGCCTGCTCCCGGCCCGTGGCCACGTCCCACAGCCGCACCGTGCCATCATTGCTTCCGCTGGCGAGCAACCGGCCCTCAGGGGCGAAGGCCACTGATTGCACCAGATCCCGATGCCGGTGCAGCCTGTGCCGCTCCCGTGTCATAGCCACGTCCCACAGCCGCACGGTCTGATCGTAACTGCCCGTGGCCAAAGTTTGCCCGTCCGGCGCAAAGGCCAGGGCGCTGACCGCTTCGCTGTGGCCGGAGAGTTCGCCGATCTCCCGGCCCGTGGCCACATGCCACAATTTCACGGTCCGGTCCGTGCTTGCCGAGGCGAGGGTGCGACCATCGGGACTGAAGGCCACGGCGTTGACCGAGAAGAGGTGTCCCCGCAGCGGGCGCGCCGTTCCAGTGCCCACATCCCAGAGTCGTACGATCCCATCGTGGCAGGCGCTGGCCAGCGTGCGACCGTCGGGAGCAAAGGCCAAGGCGTGGACTCGGTCGCCATGCCCCGACAGAACCGATCGGGGGCATTGGCTGGAGACCTCGTACAGCGTCAGCGCGTTGTCCTGATCGGGAAAGCCGCCGGCCACCGCCAGCATCTGGCTATCCGGGGCAAAGGCCAGGGCGAAGACGAGCGTGTTCTGGGTCCAGCTCGTCGCGGCGCGCTCGGGATCCTGGGGACCCTGTGAAACCAGGATCGCGAGGGTAGTCAGGGCGCCCAGCGCGGCCAAGCTGGCCAGGAGAAGCTGGCCCCGGGTGAAGGGGCGTCGGGGCAGCACTTTGACCGGACTGAGGAGCTTGGAACGGAGTAACAAGGGAAACGGCATGACGATCGATCTCCTGGCAGTCTGCGTGGGCCAAGACGCGAGCACCTATGCCGGCGCGCAGACCGAGCGTTCGGGTGGTGTTGGATCGGTGCGGAGCAAGGCGTGGCGGCCGCGACTTCTCGGCCGCCCGTTGGTGGAGGAAGCGGTTGCGACTCTGCCCCACTGGTAATCGCCAAAGCCTGCCGCTACCCGACAGCTCGAGGATCGGAAACTTGGCTTGGTTCCAAAAGGCGCGTTTCGGGGTGGCACGCAGCGTCACGTTCGAGGACATCCGCAGCAGAAAACTGATCTGTGCCGCCACCAGCTTCTTGGTCAAGTCGAAGCCGAAGTAGCCGGCATCGGCGACTACTAACGCTGCGGCCGGTAACAGCTTCAATAGCTGCAGCAGGTGCGCGCGTTCGCTGGCCGTGCCCTTGCCCAGACGCCACGCCCACGGTAGCCCCAAGCGCAGATGCACCAGCGCCGTCACCCAGATCGAGGGCGCCGACCCCTCCTTGCCGGCTTGGCCCAGACGCTGTTCCAACTCCTCTGTCCGTGCGCATTCCACTCGGGAGCCGTCGCAGCCCATGGGGATAAAGCCGTCGTCGCTCCAGCGGGTCGCCAGCTGCGACGCCAGCGTCTCCCGGACGCCGGCCGCCAGCACGCGCAAGACTCCCATCGGCAACTTGCTCAGCGCCATCTGGAAGCCCTGGACGGTCTGACCAGGCCGCCGCCGCTTCGGTAGGCACACGATGCAAAAGGCTTTGGCGGTCTCGAAGCGCTCGGGCTGGGAGTCGCCGCAACACCAGGTCATCATCAGCAGCGCTAGGAAGCGACCGAAGTGCATTCTGGACGCGACCGTCAACGCTGGCCGCTTTTGGGTAGGGCTCGCCTGGGACGTCATCGGCATCGACATCGACCCGAAGTGCAAACCGGACGTTGTTGCTGACAACCGGCAGATGCCGTTCAAGGACACCTGTTTCGACGTCATTGTGTACGACCCGCCCCACATCCCCAACCAGGGCAGGGATAAGTCGAAGGACTTCAACACGCGTTTCGGGCTTGTGCTCAAGTCACCAGCCACGAATGGCTATAACTTCACGCACCTTTATCCACCCTTCGTGGCTGAGGCGTACCGTGTCCTCAAGAACGAAGGCCTCCTCCTCTGCAAGATCGCCGATTACGTCCACGGACATCGCTTCCAGTGGGCGCATATCGAACTCATCAAAGCGGCGGTGGCCGTGGGCTTTACCGCCTGCGACTGCATCGTCAAGGTGCGCAAGGGCCCGATCACGGACCCACGTTGGAAGAAGGCTCATCACGCCCGCAGGCAACACTGATACTGGATTGTGTTCCGTAAGTCCGGCAAATGCGAATGACGGCCGATCTCCGCATCACGGGAAAGGAGTTGTCGGGTTTGATGGCGCGGAAATTGGCAACGGGGTTGTGAAGTCCCATGCGGCGTGGAACACGCAGAGGTCACGCCGCAGTTTCTGAACCCGTAGCTTCCTCTCCGACCCGCCGTCAAAGTAAAGCTCGTACATCAAGCCTTTGCGGTCCGACACCCGACAGTAGCCCGGTTTGGGGGTCTGCCGCGAATCGGTCATCATGGTGAAAACGCCCGACGAGCAAGATCTGACGAGGATGTCCTTGGGGATTTCCAGCAGTTCGTAGCAGTGGTTGACTGGGTCAGCAGGGATCGGACACTTTTTGGTTAACGGCAGGTTCACGGCCGCACCGATACCCCGGTGCCCTAAGCCGGGGATCCTGAAGGTGTTCAGCTTGCCACGGCTTTCTAGATGTATTGTACTTGCTAGCGGAAGCGCGGTCAGACGGCTGCTTGCATCTTCTCTATTCTCTTGTACACTAGTGATGGCCCAGCTTTTCCGGAGTCGAACAGATGAACTTGGCGGACTTGACGGCCCGTGTCCGCCGCCTGGATGAGCTAGGGCGGGGACTGGCCAAAGAGGTGACGTTGTGGAAAGCGTGTAATGATCCGCTCTTCTACCTGGAGCGGAGAGCCTATCTGAAGGCGATTCAGGATGCTTTGGCCGGCGTGGAGGAAGCCCGGGTCACCCTGGTCCAAGCGCAACGGCGGCTGGAAAAGAAAAAAGGCGAGTGACAGACGTGCTTGGTCGTTGTCACTCGCCGTAATGCCGGTATCCTCAGACTCTGCCGTCCACAGGGTCTAAGAACTTCCACCGACACGACAACCATAGAACACAAATTCAGACTATGACGGAAAAAACACGAAATATTTGGAAAAAATCGTAAGTTCGTTACGGATGAGTAGTTGGCTACAAACAAAACTCTCGAAGTGTGCACAGCCGTCTAGGGCTGCCTCATCTGTGGTTTCGCGCTACCCGGCTCAGCCAGCGGTTCGCGGCGCAGACCTTCCGCGCGATCCTGGCGAGCCCCCTCGCGGTCGCCGACTTGCTCACGCACCTGGGCGCGCAGGAAGTAAATACGTGTGAAAGGTGCGCCGTGTTCCAGGGCATAGGTCAGGTCCTCGAGCGCTCCCGGGAGGTCGTTCAATCCCAGCCTGGCCAGAGCGCGCTGGACGTAAGCTTCCACGAGCTCCGGACGCTGGCGCAGCACCTGGTCGAAATCGGCACAGGCTTCGGTGTAGTCCTTTTGTTCGAGATAGACCAGGCCACGGCTGAGATAGGCCCAGGGCGCATCCGATTGGAGAGCGATGCAGGTGGTGTAGCAGGCCACGGCTTCGGCGTCCTGCCTCAAACCGGCATGGCAGCTGGCCAGGAGCCAGTGGACCCAAAAGTCTTGCGGGGCTTCTCGGCGGACCTGCTGGACCAGGCGTAATCCCTGGCGGAACTCCTTCTTCAAGAAGTGCTCCAAAGCGCTCAGGTAAAGATCCCGGGCCCCGCGCTGCGGAACCTGCTGGGCCTTGTCACGCAGGCACTGGGCGACCGTCTCTTCCCCGCTCAGGTGGGCCAGGTCGGCACGCTGGAGCCAGAACGCCTGCGGGGCCTCGTCGATGGCATAACAGGTCTCGGCCAGCACGTTCAGGCGATGAGCCGACTGGAGCTGCTCCTCCCGAGCGGATGGATCCGTGGTCGTTTCCACCTGCCGCGCCGTGATCCGGGCCAGGAGAAACAGCAACTCTCCGATGTCTTGGCGCAGCTGCTCCTGTTCCCGGGCCAACAAGTACCGTATTGGCCCGGTTTGCCGCCAAGAAGGATTGTCGGGAACGCCAAACCGGCTGAGCGCGACGCGGCCTTGAGCGATACCGGAGTCCTGTTGGCGGCGGTCCGCGTCCGGCTGGATCAAGAGAAACTGGGTTTCTTGCATCTCCTGGCGAAACTGGTGCAGCGTGCCCAAGGCCTCCAATTGCGCCAACCGCTGGCCGCGGGCGATGAATAGTGCCGCCAGCGACAGCACGAGCGTCGCCGCGATCAACCCCAAGCTCGTCGCCGAGGTCCAACGCGGCCGCCGGCGCAGCCACTTGAAGGGGGCCACCTTCGCCGGCGGTTCGTTCGAGTTGGCCATCGCCCATCCTCGCTTTGGAAAAGGAAATTTGGCTCTTCCGTTTTTGGATGCGTAGAACGGAATTCATTCCGTTCGGGCGCGTTGCGAACGGAATGAATTCCGTTCTACGTTGTGGACTCCGCACCTGAAAACCGAAGAGCCGGAAATCTCCCCTCAGGATGATGTCCGCCAAGTGGTTTGGCAAGAAGCGAAATGGGGAGTTATCGGACTGGGCGCAATCATTTCCAACGAACAGAATCTCGGCGGTTCCCCAGCCTCCCACCTGGATGCGCGGCTTGGCCGATGTATAGAATCATTTAGATAAGGTAGAGCTCCCCGAACGCCCCGTGCGATCGCCGATGAAGGAGACCAAAAATCATGTTGACTTATCTGCTGTTTTTAGCCCCTGGTATGCTCCTCGCGCTCTGGGCCCAATGGCGCGTCCACAGTGCCTATAACCAAGCCCGCCAGATCCGGGCGCGCAGTGGCTATTCGGGTGCCGAGGCGGCCGACGCTTTGCTACGCTCGGCCGGTGTGCCGGGGGTAGCCATCGAACCGGTGGAGGGCTTCCTGTCGGATCACTATGTTCCCGGGCAGCATGTACTGCGGCTAAGTCCGGAGGTGTACGCGGGCCGGTCCCTGGCGTCCCTGGGAATCGCCGCCCACGAATCCGGGCACGCCTTGCAAGACGCCAGCCGCTACCCGTTGCTGGTCTTGCGCAATGGCCTGGTGCCGCTAGCCAGCATTGGCGGTAACCTAACGTGGATTATCATTATGATCGGGTTCATGCTGGGGAGCCTGAACCTGATCCTGCTGGGCATCGCAGCGTTTTCGCTCACCGTTCTGTTCCAGGTGGTGAACCTGCCGGTGGAGTTTGATGCCAGCCGGCGGGCGCGCGTGGCCCTGGTTGAGGGCGGTCTGATCACGCCGGAGGAAGATGTCGTGGTGAAACGTGTGCTGGACGCCGCCGCCCTGACTTATGTCGCCGCGACACTGACAAGTATCTTGACGCTGTTGTATTTCTTGTACCGTGCCGGCCTGCTCGGCGGGCGCAGTAACAATTGACCGAGAGAGGAGAACCGGGCGACATGGCACAACCACCCCGTGTACGAACCGGCCTCGAAGTTCTCCGCGATCAGGCGTTTGCTCCTCTGCGGGGCCTGCGCATTGGTCTGGTGACCCATCCCGCTGCGGTCGACAGCCAGCTCCGCCACGCCGCGGATGTACTGGCGGAAGCGCCCGCGGTTCACTTGCGTGCCCTGTTCGGCCCCGAGCACGGCTTGCTGGGCGAGGCCCAGGATCTCATTGGCGTACGCGATGGCCAGGAACTGCACACGGGCTTGCGCAGCTACAGCCTGTACGGCGACACCTTCGCCAGCTTGCAGCCGACGCCGGAGCAGCTGCACGACCTCGACGCCCTCGTCATCGATTTGCAGGATGTCGGTAGCCGTTACTACACCTTTCAAGCCACCATGCTCTTCTGCCTCGAAGCGGCCTCGCGACAGAAGCTGCGCACGGTGGTGCTGGACCGTCCCAATCCGCTGGGTGGAGAAGCGGTCGAGGGGCCGAGTTTGCAAGCCGGCTATGAGAGTTTCGTCGGCATCCACCCTCTGGTCACACGGCACGGAATGACCATCGGCGAATTAGCCAGGCTGTACAAGGCGGAGCGGGCCTACAGCGGCGAGCTGCTGGTCATCCCCTGCGAAGGCTGGCAGCGTGCGATGACCTTCGAGCAGACCGGCCTGCCCTGGGTGCTCCCGTCTCCCAACATGCCGACCATCGAAACCGCCTTTGTCTATCCAGGGCAATGTCTCGTGGAAGGGACCAATCTTTCGGAAGGGCGTGGCACGACGCGGCCTTTCGAACTGTGTGGCGCGCCGGGCATCGATAGCCGAAAACTGTGCCAGCATTTGCGCGCGGAAGCGCTGCCCGGGGTCGCGTTTCGGCCGGCGTGGTTTCGGCCCACCTTTCACAAATTCGCCGGCCAGAACTGTGGCGGTCTGCAATTACACGTCGTAGACCGAGCAACCTTTCAACCGGTCCGGACCGGACTGGCCGTGCTGGCGGCACTGCGAGAGCTGGCGGGAGGCGCCTTCGCCTGGCGCCGGGAGCCTTATGAGTTTGTGGCCGATCGGCTAGCCATCGACCTGCTGTTCGGCAGCCCGCGCGAACGCCTGGCCCTGGAGCAGGGGCGCGCGCCGCGTGACATTGCCCAGGCATGGGAGGCGGAGGAAGAAGCTTTTCGCCAACGCCAGCGGGAATTCCTACTCTATTAGGAGCACCGAACCCAACAGACCATTAGCCCGCAACGAGCCCGTCATGCCCTCCCAAATCAAGCCGCTCGATCTGGCCATCGTCGTGCTCTATATCCTGGGCACGACGCTGCTGGGCGCCTGGTTCACCCGCCGGCAGCGCGATATGCGCACCTACTTCGTCGGCGATCGCGATGTGAGCTGGTGGCTCGTTCTGATCTCGATCGTCGCCACGGAGACGAGCACCGTTACGTTCCTCAGCGTGCCCGGCCTCGCGTTCAATCCCGAGGGGGGCAACCTCACCTTCTTGCAATTGAGCTTCGGCTACATCATCGGTCGGGCGCTGATCGCGTGGTTCCTGGTGCCGCAATACTTGCGGGGCGACTTGTACACGGCCTATCAATTGCTCCGCGAGCGGTTTAACTCCACGTTGCAACGCACCGCTTCCGCAATCTTTCTGCTCACGCGCACCGTGGCGGACGGGCTGCGGTTGTCGCTGACCGGCTTGCTCTTGCAGCAGTTCACAGGCTGGGACATGCAGATCGCGATCCTGGTCCTGGGATTCGTCACGCTGCTGTACACCTACCTGGGCGGCATGCAGGCCGTCATCTGGACGGACTTGATCCAGTTTGTCATCTACATCGTCGGCGCGGTGCTGGCCGGTCTGTTCCTGATCCACCTCCTGCCGGGCGGATGGCAGGAGTACGTGACCGTGGGCCAACAGGCGGACAAATTCAAGCTCTTCGATGTCACCACCGACTGGACGCGGCCTTATACTCTCTGGGCCGGCTTGATTGGCGGGGCCTTTTTCACGATGGCCAGTCATGGCGCGGATCAAATGATGGTGCAGCGCTACCTCTGTAGCCGCTCGCTGGGGCAGGCCCGCGTCGCCCTGGTCCTGAGCGGAGTGGTGGTGCTGCTGCAATTCGCGCTCTTCCTGATGATTGGCGTTGGCCTCTACGTGCTCCGCCAGCAGGGGCTGCTGGTGGTATCGGAGAATATGCGAAATGATCAAGCGTTTGGGGCCTTTATCGTACACTCGTTACCCACAGGTCTGGTCGGCCTGCTCGTCGCCGCGGTGTTGGCATCGGCCATGTCCACGCTGTCCTCGTCGCAGAACAGCTCGGCGAACGCCTTTGTCAGCGATTTCTACCGTCCGCTGCGCCCTGGTTTGAAAGAGGGCCATTACCTGTTCGTGTCGCGCTTGATGACGGCCTTGTGGGGCCTGGCCCGGATTGCCGTCGCCTTGATCGCGATCGGGTTGAACAGTGAGCGGAGTGTGATCGACCAGGTGTTGAGCGTCGCCGGCTTCACGACCGGGATCATCCTCGGTCTATTCCTGTTAGGCAGCTTGCGACGTCCCGTAGGCTCTGGGGCAGCGCTCCTCGGTCTGGTCGCTGGGTTCGCGGCGGTCCTGGCGGTTTGGCTGCCCACGGTCCGCGGCGAAACGCTCTTGGCCTGGCCCTGGTATGCTCCCGTGGGGACGGCGGTGACGGTGGCCGTCGCATGGGTAGTGAATTGGTTGGGGATTGGTCATGGATCATCTGACAACGGAAGCACAAAACCCGGCCTCGACCCAGCTCGATGACCTGACGCCGCTCCAGCTCGTGCACTTGATGAATGCCGAGGATGCTCGGGTCATCCCGGCCGTGGCGTCGCAGGCCGAAGCGATTGCCCGGGCGATCGAGATCATCGCGGAACGGCTGCGCGCTGGCGGCCGCCTCGTTTACGCTGGTGCCGGTACCTCGGGCCGGCTGGGTGTACTCGACGCCACGGAGTGCCCGCCAACGTTCAACTCGCCGCTGGGACAGGTGCTGGGCGTGATCGCGGGTGGCCCCGCGGCGGTGACGCAGGCCGTCGAGGGAGCCGAAGACCATCCGGAATACGCCGAGAGGGATTTGCAGGCGGTCCACTTCAGCCCCAGCGATGTGCTGGTCGGGATCGCTACCAGTGGCCGAACACCTTACGTGCTGGGCGCTGTGGCCTACGCCCGGCAGCAGGGCGCCGCCACGATCGGTGTGGCCTGCAATGCCGGTTCCGAGCTGAGCGCCGCGGTTGACGTGGCCATTGTTCCCGTGGTCGGGCCAGAAGTGCTCAGCGGCTCGACGCGCCTGAAGGCGGGCACGGCTACCAAGCTGGTGCTCAATATGCTCACGACCGGGGCGATGGTACGGCTCGGAAAAACCTACGGCAATCTGATGGTCGATCTGCGGGCGACCAACAGCAAACTCCGGGCACGCACCAACCGCATCGTGCGCCTGCTCACGGGGATTTCTGTCGAGGAAGCCGATCTCCTGCTCCAGAAGTGCTCCGGCGAGTTGAAGACCGCGCTCGTGGTAAAGCAGGCGAACGTTTCTCCCGAGCAGGCCCGGATCCAACTTCAGGCTGTAGGCGGACAGGTCCGGAAGACTCTGGAGCAAGTCACCAGACCGGCGGCGACTCGGGTGTCCCAGCCAGCAGAGCCGCTGTACCTGGGCATCGACGGCGGTGGTAGCCACACGGTTGCCTTGCTGGCAACGGGTCGAGAGAGGTCGTGGTCCCTGCTCGGGCGCGGCGAATCGGGATCGTCGAATCTTCACCCGGTTGGGACGGCACGGGCGGTCCAGGCACTCGAACAAGCGATCGATCGTGCGTTCGCCGCAGCCGGACTTTCACGTGTGCCCGTAGCGGTTGCCTGCCTGGGACTGGCGGGAGCCGGTCGTCGTGAAGATCAGGAAGTCATCTACGATTGG
>JBGQLF010000153.1:0-11472 GCA_041499985.1 Gemmataceae bacterium | reverse complement strand
CGGCATGAATGTAGCTGATTTCCTTCAGCTTCAGGGCCCCTTCCAAGGCCACCGGATAGAGGTACTGCCGGCCCAGGTACAGGCAGTTATTCACCTGGTAATACTGCTCGGCAATGCGCTTGACGGAGTCATGGCAGGCCAGCGCCCGCCGCACAGCATCGGGCAGGCCCCGCAGTTCCTCCAGCATGCGGCCCCCTTGCAGGCTGGACAAATGGCGCATGCGGCCGAAGTACAAGGCCAACATGGTCAGCACCGCCACCTGCGAGCTGAACGCCTTGGTGCTGGCAACACCGATCTCGGGACCGGCATGCAGGTAGACACCGCCATCGGCTTCGCGCGCAATGGTGCTGCCGACGACGTTGCACAGGGCCAGGGTGGGATGGCCCTTGCGTTTCGATTCGCGCAGGGCGGCCAAAGTATCGGCGGTTTCGCCGGACTGGGTGATGGCCAGGACAATCGTGTTGCGGTCGATGGGGGGATTGCGGTAACGGAACTCGCTGGCGTATTCGACCTCGACGGGGATGCGGGCATACTCCTCGAAGAGATATTCGCCGACCAAAGCGGCATGGTAGCTGGTGCCGCAAGCGGTGAGGATGAGGCGTTCGGCGCGGCGGAGTTGCTGCGTGGAGAGGTTGAGGCCGCCGAAGTGGGCGCTGGCATCGCTATCGCGCAAGCGGCCCCGCATGGCATTCTCCAGCGCCTCGGGCTGTTCGTAGATCTCCTTGAGCATATAGTGCTCAAACCCGTTGTAGTCCATGTCGGCCACATCCCAATCAATCTGCTGGATCGATGCTTCGACCGGCACTTGGTCCTCATCGAGGATGTACCAAGCGTCGGGCGTCAGCACGCACATCTGATAGTCGTGCAGGTAAACCACCTTCTCGGTGTGTTCCACTAAGGGGCCGGAGTCGCTGGCGAGGAAGTGCTCACCCTGGCCAAGGCCAAGGACCAGCGGACTGCCCAGGCGAGCACCGACAAGCAGATCCGGATGGAGCGGGCTGAGGACAGCCAGGCCATAGGTGCCCTTGAGCTGCGACAGGGCCTTGCGCACGGCCTCGACCAGGTCGCCCTGGTAGTTGTAGGCGATGAGCTGGGCGATGACTTCGGTATCGGTATCGCTGTGGAAGACGACGCCATCGGCTTGGAGCTGGCGTTTGAGGGCTGTGTAGTTCTCGACCACGCCGTTGTGGACGACCGCCACCACACCATCGCCGCCGACATGCGGGTGGGCGTTGCTATCGCTGGCCGATCCGTGGGTAGCCCAGCGGGTATGACTGATGCCAACACACCCGGGCGCGGGGCGATCGCGCAGGTAGCGCACCAGGTTGCTAATGCGTCCGGCGCGTTTGCGCAGGTGGAGGTGTGAGCCGACCAGAGTCGCCAGGCCGGCGCTGTCATAGCCGCGGTATTCCAGGCAGCGCAGGCCCTCGACCAAGATCGGTTGTGCTTCCTTGCGCCCCACATAACCAATGATACCACACATCAATAGCCTCCCTCATGTCTTCCAAGAACAGGTCGCCCAAGTCGTACCCACGCAGCATTCATCCGCCTGGTCCTGTGGAGAGACAGGAGCGGTCGAGCAGCCATCTGGATCAAGCTTTCCGAACCTGGCCCCCACCCCGGCCTGACGTCGCAAAGGCGTTACGCGTATCAAGGACCAGGGGCGAGGGGCGCACAATCCAGTCGTATTACTCCGGCAAGGAAGTTGGTCACGCATGCCTGCCTCGTAGCCGCAAGCGTCCCGCTTGCCGGCTCGGGGCAGTGCAAGCCAGCAAGCGAGACGCTTGCGGCTACGGGCCAGGCGCCGTCCATCGATCGGACCGTCCGTGAGTTTCTTTCTTGCCCGAGTAATAGTTGTAAGCCGAATGATCCGTCACCAAGAGCACGCAATCCTGAGTGGCCAGGAACTCTTGCTTCAACGGCTCGCTGTCGTGTCGCAGGCTCGTGTGTGGCACGATAGCGAGTTTACGAATATAGGGATCGTTGTAGGAGACAAAAGCTCCCTGCTCCTTGAGCCGTTGCAGAATGGGCAGGCCGGTTCCAACTGACCGCTCAAGGGTTTCGCGCTGCATGCCACTCCTCTTCATCACTCCGAGCAAACCGCATGCCGGGGGGCAGACGCTTTTCGGGAGGGGTCACTTCCTGGCCGTTCTCGATTCCCTAACCGCCTGAGCAGTTAGGACCTTCAGAAATTGGACGGGAGACGAAGAGGAAGACCGGTGGCCAGGGCAGCCGCGAAAGACGTCACCGTGCGGGTTAACACGTATTAACGTTTGTTAACAGCCTCTGGCAAGGAGGACAGTCCCCTCCGGGCAAGGAATCTGTCCCCCTTTGCCACAGGCTACTCACGGCCCAGAGCAGGGCTGCTCGAGCCAGGATGGCGAGCAGTTGGCACCAGCCCTCTGGGACACGCAGCCCAACCCGGTCACTTCTTCGGTTCAAATTCTTCTATCAAGCTCTGAAAAGTAGTTTGCTCCAGTCCCGACAGGGTTTCCTTCTTGAGTCCCATGGCCCGGGCCTTGCGCCAGGTGGCGGCGGCGCCGAGGCGGTCCCGGGTCTTCTGCTGTGCCTGAACGAGATGGAAATACCGCGTTGCCGTCGCTTGGCCGAGGATTGCGTCTTCCAGGTCGTTCTTGGCCAGTTCGCCCAAGCCCAAGGTCAGGTAGACCACGCCGCGCGTATCGAGCAGGGCCGGGAGGGGGCCCGAGCGTTCCATGGCCCGCTTGATGAGATCCAGAGCTTCGTCACCCTTGCCACTGTGGAGTGCCAACAGCCAGGCCAGGTTGTTGAGCCCCGAAACGTGGTTCGGCTCCTGAGACAACACCTGCCGGTACAGCGATTCGGCTTCGGCATACTGGCCTGTCAGATAGCGCAGGTCTCCAAAGATGACCATGACTGCCAGGGCCTTCGGATTCTTGGCGAGGATCGCCTTGAGCCACCCTTCGACCCGTTGAGACTGTTCCGCACTGGCGCTCCCGGAGCGCACCACATCCACACTGGCGATAGCCACGGCCTCAGGAGAGCACTTGGGCATCGCCTTTTCGCACACCGCGAGCGCTTCCCCAACCCGGTTCTGCCGTCCCAGGAACTCGGCGAGGACGAGTTGGCTCTCCGGCTGGGGCGATTGAGCGGCATAGCGCCGGTACATTTCCTCGGCAGGGGTGCCCTGGCCGAGCGTTTCATACAGGGCCGCCACCAGTTCGACGGGAACTCCCTGAATCTGGGCATAGGTTTTCACAAAAGTCACCGCCTCGTCCACCCGCCCCAGGGCTTTGAGCGTGCGGACCTTGAGCTCCGCCGTACGCGGAGACCCAAAGTCGAGCTTCTCGAGCTTGTTCAACCAGACCGTAGCTTCCTCGGCTTGATCATGGCGTAGCAGGCAATTGATGTAATAAACCAGATGCGGGACGGTCTCTCCCTGCGGCGAAGTCACGACGCCCACCAGCCGTTCCCGGGCTTTCACCCAATTGCGATCCGTTTCATAGAGCTGAGCGAGTAAGAACTGGTCCTCGAGGTTGCTGAGCCGGCGCCCGAACAGGTCTTCCAGGAGTCGGATGGCTTCCTTCCGCGAGCTGGGCTGCGTGGCCAGTACCACAGCCCGGGCACGTTGGTCCTCGACCCCGTTGGCGCCTGCCTTGGCGTTCTCGTCGAGCAGGGCGAGGGCATCGCGGTATTGCTGGTAACCACCACTGGCAACCAGGGTCCCCGCCAGCGCCCGCCGGGCCCAGGCCAGTTCTGCTGCCGTGGCCTTGGTCTTGGGGTCGAGGAGCTTGCGCAGGTACGGCTCGGCCGCGTTATATTGATTGTGGCGCTGGTAGAAGGAGGCGAGGATCCGCAACAGGCCCACGTCCTCGGGCTTGGTTGCCAGTGCTTTCTGGTATTGTTCTTCGGCCCGTTTCAGGTTCCCAATTGCCTCAAAGCATTGCGCCAGTCCCAGCGGTGCCTGGTCCGGCGGCAGTTTCTGCTGCGCTTCCTCGAGAGCGGTTTTGGCCTGGTCGTACTTCCGAGACCGTACCAGGTACTGCACCAGCGCTATCCACGGCTCGGGAACCTTTTCGGCCAACTGCACAGCCTGGCGCAACGGGGCCTCGGCTTCGGCTGGCTTGCCGACCATAAGGAGGATCTGCCCCAGCCACAGATGATCGTGATAGTCTTTCGAGCCCGCTGCCGCAGCCTTCGCGGACTCCAGCGCTTGGTTGTTATCGCGGCCTTCGAGAGCGACCCGGCTGAGATAGCGCTGGACATCAGGCGCTGCCATACTCTGAGGCGGCAGCTTGTGCACCAACTGCTGAATGTCGTCGAAGCGATGGCGCTCGAACAGCAGCTGCAACGACCGGCGGATCACTTGGGGGCTTTGGTCGCCCAGGTCGATCGCTCGCAAGTAGCTCTCCAGGGCACGGTCTGGATTCCCCTCCAGCTCATTGATGTTCGCCTCACGGAGCGCGACCGGGGCCCAACTCGGTCGCTGGGCGGCAACCTTGGCCAACAGCGTACGTGCTTCGGCAAGGCGTTGCTTGTTGCCATCTTTGGAAGAGGTGAGCAGGCGACACACCTGGCCGTAGCGCCACAACAGCCCCTCTTCGCCTTCCAACTCGCGGATCTCTTCCAGCATCCCCTTCACGCCCGCTTCGTCGCCCTGCTGGAGGGCGACATCGAACAAGAGCAAGCGGGTACGCAAGTCTTTTTTCTGCTGCTGGGCCACCTGCGTCCAGAGCCGCTTGGCCTCCTTGTTATCGCCGAGTCGGAAGTACAGGTCGCCCAGGGCCCGCTGGAGGCGCGTTTGATCGGCGGGAGTGAATTTCTCGAGATCTTGTCCTAGCTTCGCCAAGACTGCCGGAGTTTCGGGCCCGGCATGCCGCGACCAGTAGCGCAGCCGAGCTAGGCGCAATTCCACTCGATCCCCCAGCCGGCGCTCCGCCTCGTCAAAGGTCTCCAGTGCCTTTTCGGGTTTTTCGCGTTCCCAGACGCCGGCCAGGGCAATCCAGAAATCGACCAGATCTGGCTTCTCATCCCGAGCCTTCTCCAACAGCCGCCGCGCTTGGGGCACTTGCTTCTGGGCCAGGAGAACGTCCACTCGGGTCAAGAAGAGTTCCAGACTGTCGGGCTTACTCTTGGCGGCATTGTCCAGCAGCTGATTGATCTCCTGCCAATCCTGTTGTGCCGCCGGCAACCGCAGATTGCGAGCACTGAGCAGTCGGGCCATCGCGAACCCCACTCCGGGAACCTGGCGCACCACCTGGCGATATTCTTGCAGTGCTTCCTCGCTCTTGCCCGTCGACGCCAAGGTTGTCGCCAGTCCCAGGCGTGCGGGTAACCATAACGGATCCACGAGCAGCGCCCGGCGATAGGCGGCAATCTGGCGGTCCGGCTCGCCCCGTTCCTCGTAGCACGAGGCCAGGAGCATATCCGCTTGGCGCGAGAGATCCGCTGCCTTGGTCAGTTCGGGACGGATTCGCTCCAAGATGCGGTGCGCCTTGGGCCATTCCCCTTTCTGAAGCAAGATGCGAGCGTCCATGTAATCGAGCCACACTTCCGGCGTCTTGCCTTTGCGTAAACGGGCGAGGTGCTCGCTGGCCTCGGTCAACTTCCCCGTCTGAATCAGCACGGTAGCCAACGCCTGAACCAATTCTGGACGCTCCGGCAACGCTTGCAGCCCCTGACGCACGGCCGCCAAGGCCTCCTCCGGCCGCCTGGCCTGAACCTCCACCTCGGCCAACAACATGTACGCGCGCACGGTCTGGGGATGGCGCTCGAGGCCTCGGCGAAGATAGCTACGTGCCTCCTCGAGCTTCCCGGCGGCGAGGGCAAAGTCTCCGGACGCCACAAGCACGTCGATATCCGAGGGGGCCAACTGGAAGGCCTGGGTCACATCCTCGAGGGCCTCGGTCAACAAGCCGGCTTTGCGGCGCTCGGCAGCCCGTGCCAAGTATGCTTGGGGAGCTTGCCCGTTGGCCTGAACCAGATCGTCCAAGACCTTGTTGGCCCGCTCCTCCTGTTTGAGGCGGTAACGCAACATCTGCGACAGCGCGCGATAGCTTTCCAGCCGTTGTGGCGCATGCTTGATCGCTTTTTCGTACCAGATCACCGCTTTGCTGTATTCGCCTTTGGCCTCATAGCAGCGTCCCAGCAACTCTTCCCACTCACTGTCCTTGGCGGAGGGTTGGCGCAACAAGTATTCCAGGTGAAACGCGGCATCGGCGTTGCGACCCGGATCGTAGCGCCCCAGTTCCAACGCTAGCCGTACCTGGCGTTCGCGGACATCCCGGCGTTCGGGCTCCTTGCGCAACACTTCGTCGAGCAATTCGAACACCTTGTGGCGTTCCTTGATATTCTTGGCCAACTTGTCCAACGTCAGTCCCAAGGTAGCCAAGGCATCGAGATCCTCGGGCACGTACCCCAGATAGCGGGTCAGGTACTTGACCGTGTCTTCGGGACGATCCTGTTCCTGAGCCAAGTCGGCCTGCCGCCGCAGACCGCTGGCGTTGCTCTTGATCTGTAAGGCATGCACGGCGTGCACCCCGCCCCCGAAGAGCAGAACGGCCAGCACCAGGCAGCCGAGGAACTTGACGTTGACTTTTCTTCTCATAATCCAATGACTCCCCAAGCCCACGCAACCGGCGGAATGACACCCTGGCAACGGCATCAGTCGACGTATCCGTCAGACCGCAGAAACGCTGGAACCGTTGCTAGTTTAACATACAAACGGACCGCTTCGGGCCGCGCGAAGCATGTCCTTGACCAAAGCGTATGGAAGCGCTGAAACCAGAGGACACACCATTCGTACCTCTGCGGACTTCACGCCGCGGTCCTGGAGCGCGTTGAATCCCATCAGCAACTGGCATGCCGCAATCCTTTCTCCGGCTGCCGCCCCTTGAACCCTTTCCGATCGCCTCTGCGCCCAAACACGTTAAAGCGCTCGAACGCGATGCCTTCTTCGTGAACAAGAACTCCAGCCCCCGGACTCGATGCTAATGCTGCTTAACAGATTGGATCTATCTATTAACAACCGTTAACACCAGCGTTTGTCAAGGCGCCAGGGAGAACAACGGCAGCTGCTGCCACTGCGCTGCCAGCAGAGTGGCCACGTCCATCGCCCGGGTAAACGAGTGCTGGGCCAGGAGTGCCACCAACCGGGGACGACTGCGGAAGAGGCCGGCGTAGGTCCGGAACCGGCTCAGGCGTCCGAGCGGCAGCCGGTGTTGCTCGGGATCAAATTCCCAGGGATGAAAGTACAGCATGGCCACCGCGGGGCGGCAGGCACGCTGCACTTGCTGAAGCGCGTATTCCATCAGGAACAGCGGCAACAGGCGAAAATAGCCGCCGCCCCCAACCGGAAGCTTGGCCCCAAGCACCGCCAGCGTCGCCGGCGGCAGCTCGAGCAGTTCTTGGCTGGGTCCCTGGGCCCGGAAGGGCGCCCGCGGCGCCTCCGGCACGCCATAGCGATCGTGCCGCACTGGGTAAATGGACGAATCATAGAGAAAACCCGTCTCGGCCAGCACATCGATGGCCCAGGCCGTTTGCCGCACCAGACTAAACGTCGGGGCTCGATAACCGACCACCGGTTCGCCGATGACTTGTTCCAGAGCGTCTTTGCTCTGACGGACATCCTCACGAAACGTGGCCGGGGTCAACGTGTGCAACCGTTGGTGGTCCCAACCGTGACTGGCAACCTCGTGTCCCGCTCGATGAATGGCCCGGATCAACGCCGGGTTGTGCCGGGCAATCTGGCCCACGATAAAGAACGTGGCCTGGATGCCACGTTGGCCGAGCTGCTCCAGCAGCCAGCCGGTGGAAGGATCGAGTCGGGCCCGATAATGCGCTTGCAGGAGAGGCGCCACCGCCAAGCCTGCGGCCGCCTCGATGCGGTAATGCTCTTCGACATCGAAGCTGAGGATGATCCGCAGAGCCGGTTCGGCAGCGGCACCGTTGCCCAAACCACCGGCTGAAGCAAGCGCCGAAGCCGCGAGAACGGAGGCAGGCATCGTGAAATCCTCTACCGCGGTGAACGATCCCACTCCCCTCTACGTTTAGAGCGTTTCGCGTTTGGAGGTAGCGACGAGCGGCCGGGTTTATCCCCGCCGGGACGAGCTTGGCGGCTCGTCGAACCGCTGCACATGACTGCGAATTGCTCCAGCCGAACGAGGAACGTCCTACGGAATCCCACGCACAATCAGCGGACCGAGCAGGCGTGTCAGGCTTACCGGCAAGCGTTGCCAGAGGCGAATGAAGCGCTGATAGCGCGGGTTGTCGGGACGCATCTCCCCCACGCTCCCCTGCCGCACACGGTACTGCCACGTAGCCGGAAACGGTAGCGCCCCCCACTGCTTCTTGAAGCGCGAGGTATTGCTGTCGGCGCTGGACCGGCCAAAGTCGAAGAGTGCTTGGTTCCGCTGAAGGGCGCGCTCTAACAAGTGCCAGTACAAAAGCATGTTCGCACACGTGGAGTTATAACGTCGCAAGGTACTGGCACTGGGCACCTCGGTGATGCCCCAGCCGTGGAGCAGCAAAGCCGCGCCCGCCGCCTGGTGGTCCGCGCGCACGACGCACAACTCCGCCCGGTCCGGAAACTGCCGCAAGATGGCCTGGAACAAGCGGCGGCTATACACCGGGGTGCCCAAGTCGCGCATGTTGTGGCTGAAGATGGCGTAGAACTCGGCTAGCAATTCTTCTCCTCCCCACGCCACGGTCAAGCCGCTCTTCTGGCCTTTCCGCACTTGATTGCGAACCTTGGCATCCAGCCCGTTCCAGAGTTCCTCCGCACCTCGGGGCAAGGGCAGCCGCATGTGCACCTTGCTGTTTAGCCGATGTGTCAGAGCGGGATGGTCGATCGCCGCTTCGTGACGCAACTCCAGATAGCGCACCCGCAGCTGGTCGGCCAGCTGCACGGCGCGATCGATCAACAAACGAACTGCCTGGTCATCGTCCGCCAGCACACCACCATAGTTCAGGTAGGGCAGACTGACCAGAAAACGGCCAAAGAGCAGGCTGCGGACATGAGCCAGGGGCAGCAAACCGCGGATTTGGTCGCCCTCGACGGCTTCCAGACAATAGGGGATATGTCCGAGCGCCTGGGCGAGCACGCACAGCCAGGCCGGATGCCGGCTGAGCGGTACCTGGCCGCCGCGGGCGACATAGACCTCCAGCCGCGGCAGCTGCGCGGCCAACTGCTGGCCCTCCAAGACGCGCAGTTGCAGAGCGACGGCAGGGGACAAGGACTGGGGTGAGGACATAAACAACCTTCAAAGTAGTCTGGATGCGCTCCCGTTCTTCGCTTGGGGCGCGTCGCTAGACCGCGGACTCTTGCAACGCCTCCGCCAGCTCGCGTTGCTGCCACTCCCACTGGCGAGCAAGCCCTTCCTCCAGGTTGGTGCGCGGACTCCAGCCGAGATGGCTGCGAATCTTGCTCGTATCGGCAAAGGTATAGCGTTGATCGCCGGCCCGAGCCGGTTCCTGCTGGATGCGTGCCGTACAACCGCCGATTTTTTCCAGCAAGCGCAGGATGTCCCACACCGACGCCGCCTCGCCCCCACCAAGATTGTAAATCTCGCCGGGATAGGCCTCGACGGCCGCCACAGTCGCTGCCACGCAGTCGGCCACATAGGTATTGCCACGCACCTGCTGCCCGTCACCGCACACAAGAACCGGCTCGTCGCGCAGCATGGCCTGAATGAAGTGGTGATAGCCCATGTCCGGGCGCTGCCGAGGACCATACACGGAAAAATACCGCAGGACCACGACCGGAAGATGATGGGCCTCGGCATAGGCCCGGCACAGGTTCTCCCCCGCGAGCTTGGTGACGCCATACGGCGAGACCGGCTTCGTCGGCAACATCTCGTCGCCGGAGCCAAAGCGTCCATAAACGGAAGACGTCGACGCATACACCAAACGCCGTAACGATCCCGCCGAGCAGCGGATGGCCTCGAGCAGGCGCTGTGTGGCCAGCACGTTGCAGGTCCAGTAGCCCTCCAAGTCGGTCCAGCTGCGAACCAGCCCCGGCATGGCGGCAAGATGGAAAATTACCTCGGCGTCGGCTACTACCTCCTCCAGAGCCTCGTTCCGCAGATCGAGGCCGTGAAACTGATAGTTCGGATGGGTCAGGGCCCCGGCCTGATTGCGTTCCTTGACCGTCCGCGGATAGTAGGGGATAAACGTATCAATCCCCGTCACTTCATGACCGCAGCCCAGCAGCGCCTCACAGAGGTGGGAGCCGATGAAGCCGGCCGAGCCTGTGACCACACATCGCATGACCAGAATCTCTCAGATTGCAGATTGCAGATTTAAGATTTAAGATTGCAAGACCAATCTTAAATCTGCAATCTGCAATCTGCAATCGGTTGACGTCCCAACAAGTCGTCATAGAGGACGCGAATCTTTTGCATCCGCACGGCAAAACTATAGCTCTTTTCAATGGTGACGCGGCCCGCTTGGCGCAAGCGCTGGCGCAATTCCGCGTCCGCCAGAAGGCGGGCCAGGGCCTGGGTCAAGTCCTCGGCCATGCCGGGTTCGACGAGCAGGCCGTTTTCGCCATCGTGGATGAGCCGCGGAATGCCGGCCACGCGGGTTGCGACGACCGGCACTTCCAGGGCCAACGCCTCCAGGAGTACGTTGGGCAACCCTTCGCGAAAGCTGCTCAGGGCGAAGACGTCCAGGGCTTCGTACCAGTCCACGAGATCGGAGCGATAGCCGAGCAAGCGGATGCGCTCCTGCCGGCCGAGTTGGGCAATCAGCGCTTGCAAGGCCGCTTGCTGGTCTCCTTCGCCGATAATCACGAGCTCCAGATCATACTGGTTGCGCAGCAGCTGATCGACCGCCCGGATCAACAAATCGAATCCTTTCTCCGAGGACAGTCGGCCAACCGCACCCACCAACAGACGCTCGGGTGGCAAACCGAGCTGCTGTTTCGCTTCCGCGACACTCAACCGGCGCGCAAACTCCTCGGTGTCGATGGCGTTCTCGAGGAGCACACAGCGTTCCGGTGGCACGCCGCAGACGAGGCAGCGCTCGTGCAAGTCCTCGGAGACGCAAAGCACACTCTCATAGTGGGGCAAACAGAACCGGTCGATACCATAATAAAGTGGTGTGCGCCGCGTTTCTTTGACCCAGCCGTGCACCGTGGTGACCAGGTGCATCGGCCAGAACCACCGTAACAGCAAACCGAGGGCATTACTCTTATAATCATGCCCATGCCAGATCGTGACGCGCTCCCGGCGACAGATGTGCAGCAGCTGGGAGAGCACGCGCCAATCCCACGGCCCCCGATCCGGAATCGACAGCAGCGGCGCTTGCCACTTTTCCGCCTTGGCCCGCAGCTGCTCGAAGCCGGGATCTCCCGGCGGATGCATGTAGCCGCACAGCATCCGGTAGCCCAGTGGCAGGAGAAAGCGCGGCGAGTTGAGGATCGTCTTCTCGGGTCCACCGCCCACGCCGTTGACCACTCGCGTATCGAAGACAACCGGCATCTCCGCGCTGGCT
>JBGQLF010000152.1:0-11508 GCA_041499985.1 Gemmataceae bacterium | reverse complement strand
GCGGGCCGGACGGGAGTACAGCCGACTGCTCCACGTTGGCGGGTTCGGTTCGCATCATCGTGAGGGCCGCCGGGAGCAGCTGTCGGCCAGCATGGACGAGCATACCCGCCGGCTCCTGGAGGGCATGCTTGGGCTCGCGCCGGATCCGATCGGAGACGCGTTCGAGGATGCGCTCCTCCATATGCCGGGTGTCCTGAATGCCGGCAACAACATCTTCCAGACGGCGGACGCGCTGCTCGAGCGCCGTCGACGTAGCCAGCTCCGGATGCACATCCCCGTTCGGGGTCACAGGTGCCTCATTCATGCTGCTGCGATCCATCATCGCAGGCGGAACTCTGTGGGACAATGGAGAGGTCCCCATCACAGTTTCCCACGCAAATCGCGGGCCGTTCCCCTCCAGGTTATTCGTTCCCAGCATACTGGGATTTACACCGGAAGACCAGGCCGACCGGGTAGGTTGCTCCCGCGTGGTAAGGCTGCCGAAGTACGGCTATGGCACCGGAGTTGCTCTACAATGAGAAGGGTTGGAATGATGCGAGTACCCAAAAACTGGAGCAAGCCAATGTCGACCGAACACTCCGAAGAGATCGTTCGCCTCGCCACCGCGACCCATCCGGTTCAGGCCCACATCTGGGAGCAGGCTCTCAAGGAAGAGGGAATTCGCTCGAAGGTCGTCGGGGATTATCTCGACGCCGGCCTGGGCGATCTCCCGAACATCTCCGCGGAGGTGTGGGTCCACCGGGATGACCTGCAAAGGGCAGAAGAGATCCTGCGCCGGGGCCAGCAAGTCCATGGAGACGAACCCGAAGACGAAGTCTCCACGTAATGGCGAGGCAAACGAGGTGACTGGGGTCCTACGTGGTGGCGGAAGCTCTTCGAACTGCGGAAGGCTCCGCGCGACCACCGGAGCGGGCGGCCCACGCGAGCCGCCCGCCCTGGTGGCGCTACTTGGCCATTTCCTTGAGGCTTTTCAGGGGTTGGGCCTTGATGACGGTGCGGGCCGGCTTGGCCTTGATCATCATCGGCTCTCCCGTGGCCGGGTTACGGCCTTGGCGGGCTTTGGTGGCAGGCTTGAACACCCGCTTGATCTTCACCAGGCCCGGCGGCAAAGCGACGACGCCGGGCCCCTTCTTGCCGACCTCCTTCTTGATGAGCTTGGCCAGCTCATCGAAGACGGACGTCACCTGCTTCTTCGTCAGCCCGGTGGCGTCGGCGAGGGCCTGGTACATTGCGGTTTTCGTGGCCGGCTTGGCCTTGGCTGTCTTATTCTCAGCCATGGATCTCCCCTCAACAAGCGAAACTCGGTCAACGGAAGAGGTTCCCAACAAGTGGGAAGAGTAGAAAGCGCAGCCGAGATTGTCAATTGCATATTCCCTTAGATTTCGGCTCTTTTCGCAAGAAAGGCGCTCTGGAGGCAGTTTTTTCCGCTTTTTTCCCGCCTCGCCATCGCCCTACCCTCCCGCAGCGATCGGTTTTCGGCTCTTCAGAAGTCGTTTCCCCGGACGCAGCGAGCACGCTATACTGCACTCCTTTGGCCGACGACTCAAGGCGGATGCATCGCCCTTGCCTCCCAGGACAGTAGCAAATGATGCGAGCCGTTGTCTTTGACCGCTTCGGCGAACCGGCGGAAGTCCTCCAGGTTCGCGAGCTACCCGTACCCCAGCCAGGTCCGGGGCAAGTTCGCGTGCGCATGCTGGCGAGCCCGGTAAATCCTTCAGATCTCCTGACGGTGCGCGGCCAGTACGGACGTCGGCCGCATGTGCCAGCCACTCCCGGTTACGAGGGAGTCGGCGTCGTCGAAGCTGCGGGGCCGGGTCTGTTGGGCCGGTTCCGTCTTGGCAAGCGTGTCGCCGTTCTCAATGGCGCCGGGGGCAACTGGCAAGAGCAGGTGCTCGTTCCCGCCCGCCAGGTGGTCCCGGTGCCGCGGGAGATCTCGGACGAACAGGCGGCGACGTTTTTCGTCAATCCGGCCAGTGCCCTGGTGATGACGCGTTGGGTGTTGCGCGTGCCGCCGGGGGCCTGGCTGCTGCAAACCGCGGCCGGCAGCGCCCTGGGACGCATGGTCATCCGCCTGGGCCGGCAAGAAGGTTTTCGCACCCTCAACGTCGTGCGCCGCCGCGAACAGGCCGAGGAACTGCGCCAGTTCGGTGGCGACGCGGTAATCTGCTCGGCCGACGAATCGATCGAGGAGCGCGCGCAGGCACTCACCGAGGGCAAGGGCGTCCCCTTCGCGCTTGACGCGGTGGGAGGTGCAACCGGCTCCGCCGTTATCCACACGCTGGCGCCAGCTGGCCGGCTGCTGGTGTATGGGACGCTGTCCATGGAACCGCTGACCATCGACCCGCGACTGCTGATCGCCGGCCAGAAGCGAGTGGAAGGGTTCTGGCTGTCCAACTGGGTCCAGGGACAGAGAGTCTGGACGATGCTGCGGCTGTTTCGCCACATCAAGCAATTGCTCCGCGCCGGTGTGCTCAACTCGGAGGTGGGCAAGACCTATCCGATGGAGGAGATCCAGGCGGCAGTACGCGAGGCAGAGACGCCCGGGAGGCAAGGCAAGGTTCTCCTGCGGCTCAGCTCCGTCTAGCGAGGCAGGTGGCACCCTTGGCAAATGCGTCACGCTCCGTATTTTAGGGAGCAACACAAGCAACTGGGGATCCATCGCCGACCCTGCCCTGCGCCGGGGTTGTTCAGGGCATCATGCTGGAGAGAGGAATGTCCCTCATGACCGATGTGCGGAAGCAAGTCGTAACGGGCCTGGTGCCGCCGCAGCTCGAGGAAGCCGTCAGCCGCATCGTCTGGCCCAGCGTAGCCGCTTTCCCCGCCGTGGCTAGCCTGGGACGCCTCTTGACACGCAGCATTGTCCTCGCGCCGCTGGCCTGGCTGCTGATGGCACCGTTTTACTTTTTGAAGGTCTTGCCCTTTGCAGCACGCCGATACGCCTTGACGAATCGGCGTCTTATGATCCAGACCGGACTGCGACCTACCCCCGCGCAAGCGATCGATCTGGCCGATATCGATGAGATCCGGGTCCGGGCCGATGGCAACACGCCGTTTTATCGGGCGGCAACGTTGGAAGTCATATCCAAGGATCAGGTCGCGCTGCGCTTGCCCGGCGTGCCGGGTTATGAGGCGTTCCGCCAAACCATCCTCAATGCTTGCAAAGCCTGGGTGCCCGGCAAGGCGAATGCCTCCATTGTGCCGGCCTCGGCGAGCAAACCCAGCTAGCGTGCGGCATGGTGACGACGCCAGGTTTTTGTGTAGCGCGACTTGTAGGTTATTGGGCACTTGGGACTTGCGTCTTGTGTCATCCTGGGGGCAGGCAATCTGTCACCAAACTGCACCGTTTATCCCTGGGTGACACGCCCTTCGAAGCCTCAGGGCGTGCTACTCGATCTGTTATTTAAGATCTACACTGTGCCTTTTATGAGAGGCTCTCACCTTTGTGAAAGCCTGTCCCACCTCCCACCCGCCCATCATCGAATGCAGCAATCCTCGCACCAGGCATGCGCTCGCGCTGGCAGCGGGTAGCATCCTTCGGTTCCACCGTAAGCGGCAGTTAACACCGCTTACAGATAAACGTTAATTCATGTTAACACATAAAGCCTCCGGACTTCCCTGGCGCCTCCTGGCTACCGTGGGCGCGGAATTTTTGAGGCGCAGCAAGTGCTGCGGCGCGTGTTACTTAGAACCGCAGCGCGAAAAATGAGGTGTCGCCTTGCGTGCCTCTGGCATCGCAAATGCTTCTAAGCTGTACACCACGCTGAGAGTATCCGAAGCGTGGACTTTACTCCCAGCCAACTAAGGTTTACTTGACCGGAGGAAACTTCATGAAACGTGTGCTCACGTGTGCGGTGTCGGTGTCTCTGGGGGTGCTGGTGTCCCTGGCGGCCCTGTTGGGGGAGGCCCGCGCCTCGGTTTTCATCTTGGACCCCCACATTCTCACAGGCCAAATCAGCGGCCTCACCGGGATCCACTTGTCGAACGGAGTGGTCCTGATGCGCGACACGCTCGGCGAATCCCAGATCGACCTCGTCTTCCCGGTCACGTTTACCCAGATCAATGGCAAAGGCCCTGCGACCTACATTAGCATGATACAAGTTCCGCGCGGGTACTCGCAGACGTTTACCATCTTGTCCGATTTCGGGGATCCCTCCCTATCCTTGATGCTCAATGACCCTGGTGACCTCCCCAGCGGACAAGACTTCGCAGATACCTTCACGAACCTGCCTATGGGCGTGACGGAAGACGCCATCATGGGGGATTTGGCGAGCGTGAACAATGGCGGCACACAGACGTCCAATCTGGACGCGTACGTGAATGACTACTCGGGCCAGCTGGGCGTCATTACGGTAGGAGGTATGTACTCTGACGGCGGATACTTTGGCTTCTCGACGGAGAAGAGGATCGGGACAGTGACCGCGTTCGAGGATCCGTCGACCGTACCAGAGCCGGCCAGTTGGCTGTTGCTCAGCCTCGGTGGCCTCGGGCTGGCCGGCTACGCCTGGCGGCGGCGGAAGCAGGTGGTGTAGGACGAAACGTTGACGCGACGAGAGATCGCCTTTCTTTGGCAGATTCCTCGGCGGCGGATGTCAAGGGGACGTAGCTCAATTCGGAATTTGAACTACGTCCCCACAGGGCAGTCTTGGTTTCTGACCTCTTCAAGCCGCTGGCCCGCCGTGAGTTCGACGACGTGGCTGACAGGTATGAGCAGCGGCGCGCTGGCCGCCTTCCACAAAGCGTTCGCCGTCTGGAAGAGTGTCTGGTTCAGCGGCGGTTTGGCGATCAGCTCCAATCCGCACACGCGGGCCGTCGGCAAAGAGTACGACGCGCTCATCGCTCTTGTGCCAGATATTCTGCCCCTCGTCGTCGAACAATTGGCAGACCCGGAAAACTTCCTCGCCCTCCAGCTCTACGATGCGCTCCAACCCAATGAAAAGCTGCTCGTGCAGTTCGAGCCTGATGACGAGCGGATACTCGAGGGAGAGCAGGAGCGGGCACAACGGGTCGTGCAGGCGTGATTCGCAAATCGGTAACGCAAGATCTCCCTGACCCCTGACTCCTGTTCGCTACGGCCCCAGCGCGGAGCTCCATCTCAAGAGCCGGCAGGCGGTAGAGCGGCTCGCCAACCTGGTTTGGCTCACTACGTAAGCGTGCCAGGACTTTGCGGACAGCTACCAACAATTCATGCCCACGGCCTTCCTGTGAAGCCCGGCGCTGGAGCTGCTGAAGAGCTTCCGCGTCGCGGCGGAGAACCCAAAAAAGAAAAAATCCAAATCGTTGTGCGCTCTGGCCCCGGAATGGAAATGGAGCTACTGAAGCGACACCACGGCGACCTGAAGTGAGGTTGGCCGGGTGGAGCTGCGGACTCTCGACGCGATTGCTCTCCCCTTCGTTTAGCTGCGGTGATGGCCAGTCGTTGCTCGTGTCCGCGCTGCGCGCTCCCGTGTGTGCGGGTGCCAACCCCTGTGAACCCTTGCGGTTCTTTTCCCTCCGGAGGTCGACCATGTTGCTGCGTAAGACTTTGCATCGGCTCCTGTCCTCGCTCACGAACAGCTCCCTCACGTGCCGGTCCGCGGGCAAGTCCCGCCAGCGCCTGCGGCCCGTGTGCCGGGCTCCACTCCAGGTTGAAGGTCTCGAAGAGCGCGTGGTTCTGGCCAGCCTCCGGGGTTTCAACTTCGTCGAGCAGCTGGGGTTTCCGGGACCGCAGATCACCAGCATCGCCAGCCCCACCGCTTTCCGGGACCAGCTCGATACGTCCTGGCAGAACATGGTGCGCGGCACACAGCTGATTGGCGGCAAAACCCTTCAGCAAGAGGTCATCGATAGTGTCCAGCAGGCGGCCCAGCAACAAGGCGTCGGTGCCTACAACATCAGCGAGTCGTTCACCACTCTACCCTCTTCGTTACCTCCGGTGCTCTTCCTGCCGCGAGCGGATTACTCGGCCCAGCTGGACACCTCGGGAGCCAACCCCCGGCTGGCGTTCCAGTACCACGTGGGCGGCAACACGATCGACTTCACCACGACTACTAACTCCCTGTTCGGATCCTGGGCGGATCCAACCTTTCACATTAGCTACGACCTGACCATTAATGTAAACCTGGCCTTGCCCTCCACGCTCACCCCGACGGGATCGAGCGTCACCGCCACGGCCAGCGCCGTGGTCTCTGGGGTGACGGTCACGTCGCCCAACGTGCTGGTGGCCATTGCGAACTTTTTCGGCACCAATATTCCCCAAAAGATTTACGACCAGTTCAACGGCCACACCGAGGACCTGTCGGGCATGGTGGACACCAACCTGCTGACCTTCGGGCTACGCGGCGAGGCGCTCAAAGGCTTTACGCACTTGCATGCCGGGTACGACGGCAGCGGCAACTTGCAGTTGACGGGGCAAAAGCCCAACCTGGTGGTCAATGGCGGCGCCGGCGATCACATCGTTCTCGACTCCTATTCGGACGGTGAGGTTGAGATCACAGCGGGAGGGCAGACGGGTTGGTTCGACGCCGGCTACCTGAAGTCGATTACGATCGTGACCGACAACGGGGGAGCTTACTTCATCTCGACCGTCGACATTCATCAGACCCTAGCAGGGGTGCCCACAGCCGTGCAAACACGGGGCCATGACTTCGTGAATCTCGGCCTGAACAACAGCGTCCAGGGACTCCTGGGAGCAGTCACCATCACCCCGTCCCTTTCCACCTCGATCACGGTGGACGATTCCGCCGATAGCGCAACCCACGGAGCCATCACCCTGGCCAATCAGGCCTCCGACGCAAATTACGGCGTGATCAGCGGACTGGCGCCGCAACCGATCACTTACCGCTCCGCCGGGACGTTTGCCCTGACCGTGAAAACCGGCACCGGCAGCAACACCGTCAACGTCCAGGCCGCGGGGAACAGCGGTGGCCTGTTCCTGGCCGGCAATTCGGCCTCCACCACGGTGAACCTCGGCGCCAACGGGCGTCTGGACAACCTCCGTACGTACATCGTCGTTTCCAATCCGCCGTCGCGCACCACACTCAATATCAATGACTCCAACGACACCGCCAACCACACCGCCCGGTTTTACACCTTTGCCCTTCTCCCGAATACCGGCTGGATCGAGGGGCTGGGACCCAACGCCATCGAATACCAGTACTACGACACACGCAGCGTCAGCGTGCAGACGGGGACGGGTACCAACGTCCTCAATGTTCAGGACACTCGGGTCCCACTCAGCTTGGAAGGCCATTCCGACAGCACCAGCGTGAATATCGGCAACGCCGGCCGCGTGCAGAGCATCCAGGGGCCGGTGATGATCACCAATCCGCTTCACCACATCGCCCTGACGGTGGACGATTCGAACGACACCATGGCCCGCACCGTGGCGATGTCCATCGCCAGCGCCAACGGGAACGGCACTATCCATGTATCCGGCTCGGCCGACATCACGTACACGTCCAGCGACACGCGCTGGGTCGCGGTCAACGGCGGCAGCGGCGGCAACACATTCACCATTACGGAGACGATGATCATCGGAGAAACTGACGTGTCTGCCGGCCGAGGCACGCAGAACACGGTCAACGTCCAGGCCACGGCAGGCCCCTTGACAGTCAATCTCCAGGGGTCGGCCGATCGGCTCAACGTCGGCAGCACCGCCAACACGCTGGATACGATCCAGGGCGCGCTGTCGATCACCAGCACCAGCAGCTCGAATCGTGCGGTGTTCAACGACCAGGGATCGGCCATCGGACGGCATGTCACCATTACCGACACCGGGCTCCAGCGTTCTGGGGCCGCACCCGTCAGTTACGATGGTGCCGGGTCGGGCTTCAGCGGCGACTGTGGGGTGGACTTCAACGGTGGCCGGGGCGGGAACACCATCCTCGTGCAAGGGAACCCGGTGCCGGGTCCGTTTCAAGCCTTGTCCCCCGGTATTACGGGGATTCAGGTGAACGCGGGCGCTGGCAGCGACACCATCATAGTGAGCTCACGCGGCAACTCGTTCGACGATCTGGGCGCCGTGAACATCACGGGGGGCGGGGGAGACGACACGCTGATCCTCCACGACGAGGGAACGCTCGGGCCCAAGGCGTACGGGTTTGTTTCCTGGTCGGGAGATCTGAACGCGGTCTCGCGCCGGGATACGTCAGCCTCCCCGTGGATCAGCGACGCGGTCATCAATTATAGCGGCATCCACCACATGACGTTCAACGGCGGAGCGGGAGGCAACGTCTTCACCGTGGATGGCGTTCCTTCCTCCACCGCTCTCACGCTGAACACAGGCGCCGGTAGCGATACGGTCAAGATGCGAGCCACCCCGGCTGCACTCGCCCTGGACGGCCAGGCGGGTGTCAACACGCTGGATTATTCGCAGTACACCGGCAACGTGTACGCCAACCTGAAGGCGGGAACCGCCACGGGCGCGTCCGGTGGCATCCACAATATCCAGAACCTCATTGGCGGCGCGGGGACCAACATCCTTGTGGGCAATGGCGGCAATGTGTTGACCGGAGGCAGCGGCCACAACCTGCTGATCGCCGGGGCCAGGGCCAGCACCCTGATCGGCGGCAGCGGCGAGGACATCCTCATCGCCGGCACCACGGTGTACGACACCAATGCCGACGCTCTGCAAGCCATCCTGGCCGAGTGGGCGCGGACCGATCTGGGATACGCCGTTCGCGTTAGCCACCTTCGCAATGGTGGGGGCCTCAACGGAGCCGCGGCCTTGAGCGCCCGGACCATCTCCGGCAACGGCGGCCACAACACGTTGCGAGGGAACACGGGCCTGGACCTGTTCTTCGCCGGCGCGGACACGATCGATGCGGACAGAAACTTGGGAGAGGTGGTCGTCAGCCTCTGAGGCGCGGACGGAACTCGCCAGACTGAGGACAACGTAAGGGGATGCAGCTCCGGTGCGAGCTGCGTCCCCTTATTTATGGTCTGGCCTTGCCTTCTAGCTCGCGCAGAAGTTGCCGGTAGTCTGGACGTGCCCGCAACGCGTCGAGGTCCGTGTCCTTCCTCAGCTGATCCATGTTGGCCTGCTGCTGGAAGAAGCCCCCCGCCTGGGCCTTGGCCAGCAGCTTGACGGCGTGAGCGGCGTGTCGCTCGACCAGCTGGTCCCGGTCGGTCTGAGCCAGGGCGGCGTCCTTACCCGCGACGGCCGACGCCAGGGCAAAGATGCAGGACAAGTTATACAGGGTGTTAGCCGTCACGTCCTGGACCTGGGCGATGTCGTCTGCCTCCGCCGCGGCCCGGGCGTGGTCGCCCAGCTGTGCCAGAGTCGCTGCGCGGCCGAGCCGGATATCGTTCTGGACTGGCCTGGCTCGCAGCTCGAGCACCCGATCCCAGTCGCGGAGCGCCTCCGCGTGGCGCCCCAGACGAGCCAAGGTTTGGGCTCGCCCCCAATGGGCATCGCTGAGAAACCGGCGTGCCATGACCAGGTGTGGCTCGACACGCAGGATGGGTTCGAGCGTAGCGAAGGCTCTGGTGTACCAGTCCAGGGCGGCTTGCGGTTGACCACGGTCGCGCACCAGATGGCCCAGGTTGCCGTAGCTGGCGCCGAGGTCCAGGGCATAGCCGGGCACGTTGGGGAAATCGGCGGTCAGGTGCTCGTAAATGCCCAAGGCGGCGCGGAAAGCAGCTTCTGCCTCCTCCTGCCGGCCCAGGTCCTTCAGCACGTTGCCCAGGTTGTTATGACTGTTGGCCAGCTCGTGGTGGTAGCCGGGGACGTTGGGGAAGTCGGCGGCCAGCCGCGCGCGGATGCCCAGGGCGGAGCGATGAGCCGTCTCCGCCTCTTCCCGCTTGCCCAGGCCCCTCAGCAGGTTGCCCAAGTGGTTATGGGTTCGGGCCAAGGCCTGGCGATAGCTAGGGACATTGGGGAAGTCGGCGGCCAGGCGATCCAGGAGGTCTAGGGCGGCGCGATACGCGGTCTCCGCCTCCGGCCGCTTGCCCAGGCCAGCTCGCAGGAGGCCGAGGTTTATGTGGCTAAAGGCCAATTCTCGACGGTAGTCCGGCACGGCGGGGAAATCGGCAGCCAGGCGTTCGATGATGCCCACAGCCGCACGATACCCAGTTTCCGCCTCCTCCCCCTTGCCCAGGTCGGCCAGCAGGAGGGCCAGGTTGTTATGGCTGCCGGCCAGCCCCTGGCGATAGCCAGGGACGTTGGGGAAGTCGGCGGCCAGGCGCTTGCGGATGCCGAGGGCGGCGCGGTAAGCGGCCTCTGCCTCCTCCCGCTTGCCCAGGTCGGCCAGCAAGTTGCCCAGGTTGTTATGGCCGTTGGCCAGTTCGTGGCGGAAGTCGGGCACGTTGAGTAAGTCGGTGGCCAGGCGATCCATGAGGCCCAAGGCAGCGCGGAAAGCGGCCACTGCCTCTGCCTGCTTACCCAGGTCGGCCAGCAGATCACCCAAGCGGTTCTGGCTGTCGGCCAGCGCGTGGCGGTAGTCCGGGACGCTGGGGAAGTCGGCAGCCAAGCGCTCGCGGATGCCGAGGGCAGCGCGGAACGCCGCCTCCGCCGCCTCCCACTCGCCCAGGCCCATCCGCAGGCTGCCCAAGCTGATGTGGCTGGTGGCCAGGTCCTGGCGGTATTCAGGTACATCAGCATGGTCGCTGGCCAGCGCGGCGAGGATCGCCTGCGTCTGCTCGTAGGCCTGGATCGCCTGTTCCTTCTCCCCCATCTCCGCTCGCACACTCCCCAACCGGCCATATGCCCGGCCGCGCTCCGCCTCCAGCTTGGCGTCCGCACCCGGTTGCCGCACAAACTCCTCGTAGAACGGCACGACACTCGAAAGCAGTTCCTTGCGCAGGGCGTGAAAATCGGCTTCCTTCAGGCGCGGGTTCTGGGCCACTCGGGTGATCGTCTTCTCCACCGCTTCCTTGGCCAGGGCAAAGTTGGCGTCCGCCCGCTGCTTCTCGTTCTCGGCCTTGCGCCGGAGCCGGTCGGCCTCTTCCCGCCCACGGCGCTCCTCCGCAGCGACGAACTTCGCGTTCGCCTCCGCCCGTGTCGCCCGCACGGCCTGCCAGCTGCTCACGACGGCCCCCAGCACCAGCACCAGCGCGACCGCCGCCAGGAGCCCCGCCACTAGCGGATTGCGCCGGCCCCAGCGCCACAGCTTTTCTCCGCGGCTCACCGGCCGGGCCTGAATCGGCTTCCCCGACACCCAGCGTTCCAACTCCTCCGCCAGGGCCAGGGCACTGCTGTAGCGTTTGCCCGCCTCCTTGCGCAGGCACTTCAGGCAGATCGTCTCCAGATCGCGCGGCACCTTCGGCTGCAATTGCCGCGGCGGGACCGGATCGTGGGAGACGACCTGCCGCAGCGTGTCCAGCGGACCCTCGCCCAGAAACGGTGGCCGGCCCGTCAGCCCCGTATACAGAATGGCGCCCAAGGCATAGACGTCAGCCGCTGGGCTGACCTGCTTGTTCTGCCCCCGGGCCTGCTCCGGGGCCATGTAACTGGGCGTACCCAGCACGGCCCCGGTCTGAGTCTCGCCCAAGGCCACGTCGAGACGCTTGGCCAAGCCAAAGTCCGTGATC
>JBGQLF010000151.1:0-11608 GCA_041499985.1 Gemmataceae bacterium | reverse complement strand
GCTGCTGCATGCGTTCGCAGTTCGCACAGGGGGTGATTGTTCCTGGACACATCTCCGCTTGTCTATTGACACACCTTCCCTCTGTCTATACCCCCCTGTGGCCGGATACCTCGGCCGGCGACGGTAAGCCAGTGCAAGGAGCGAAGGTGGTGGCGTTCACGGACTTCGAGAACCGGGCTGGCGCCCAGGGTGTCACCAACGCCCAGGGCATCGTCAAACTCGCCCTCGGCGGGGCCGCCAAGCTCGAGCGGCTCTACGTCTACCCGAGGAAAGACTTCTGGGGGGCGCTACAGTCGAATATCGCCACGGGAGGTGGGATCGCCGTCGCCCTGACCCCCGTCGCTCTCGATTTCTTGGACGAGCTGCGGTTCAACTACGGCAACGCCCCGGATGGGGCCGGCGCCGGCGTGACCGTAGGCGTCGTCGATACCGGGGTCGGGCCGCACCCGGACCTGGTGGTCGATGGCGGTCTGAACTGCGTCACCGGGGAGGACCCCAGCGACTTCGGCGACAACGGCGAGGGCCACGGCACCCACGTCGGCGGCATCATCGCTGCACGGGGCACGCCCCCAAAGGGTATCCGTGGCCTGGCCCCCGGCGTCACCCTCCGCAGCTATCGCGTCTTCGGCAAAGGGGCCGAGGGGGCCAGCAATTTCGCCATCGCCAAGGCGATCGACCAGGCAGTGGCAGACCACTGCGACCTCATCAATCTGAGCCTGGGCGGCGGGCCGAGCGACCCGGCCACGCAGTCGGCGGTCCATGACGCGCGCCAGAAGGGGTGCCTGGTGGTGGCCGCCGCGGGCAACGACGACCGCGGCCCAGTGAGCTTCCCGGCTGCCGACCCGCTCTGCATCGCCGTGACGTGCCTGGGTCGCAAGGGGACGTTCCCGAAGGGTTCGGTTGATGAGGGCGACGTGACGGGACCGTTCGGGACCGACCCCAAAGAATTCATTGCCGCTTTCTCCAACGTCGGCCCCGAGGTGGACCTGACTGGCACGGGGCTGGGGATCCTATCCACAGTGCCGGGCGGCTACGCCCCGCTCAGCGGCACGTCGATGGCCACCCCGGCCGTGGTGGGGTTCGCCGCCCGGCTGCTCGCCCAGCTGCCGGCCGTGCTGGCGATGCCCCGGGACCAGGACCGTTCCGATGCCATCGCCAAGGCGCTGCTCCAGGCCGCCAAGGACCGCGGCTTCGTCGCGGAGCTGCAAGGCAACGGCCTACCATTGTCCTAGACAGGGCGCCCGGTTGGCAGAGATAATGGAATTCGCTGGCGGAGACTTTATAGGAGGAATAGAAATGGGCCGCTTTATCTTGCGCTACACAGGCCGGGGGGCGATGCCTGACTCGCACCTGACGCAGATTCGCTCCGCGCCGGGCGTAACCGTCCTCGACAGCACATCGCCCCGCATGCTCCTTGTCCAGGCTTCGCCCGAGACGGTCAACCAACTGGCCCAGGCGTTGCCTGGTTGGACCTACAGCAGCGAGCAAACGGTACGGCTCCCGGACCCTCGGCCGAAAGTCCGCCCATCCTGAGCAAGGCCGATCGACCGTTCAACCGAAGACCCAGCCAGGGCCAGCACTCTGGCTGGGTCTGTTTCATCCTCCCTCTGCATGGCTGTTGGACTTTGCAAAAAGTGCAGTGGCAATCAGCCAAAGACAACAGAATCTCGCTCGATCTCGATTGGGGCAGGTCGGTGCCAAACCAAACCTGCTCCTTGACAAGCGCTCACTATTGCCCAATCGCTCGCGGCGGTTACGATGACTTAGAGGTAGCGGATACGGAACCCGCTCCTTGGGCGCAGCCCCTAAACCAGGTCTGGCCTGTGCAAACGTCAGAGCCAACCTGGATTCCTGGCGATCCGCTCTCTTCGTGTTTTTGCCAGCCGCGGGGCTGCATGGTAAGTTTCCGGTGGATGTCCCACTTTGGGGGTTGGCCTTGCACACGCCCCCGTATTCATCCCTGCGACGTTTCTCTGGGAGATTGCTGCCATGTCTCGCCGTACTCACGCCCCGCGATCGGCCGTTCTGGATGTCGAACCGCTCGAAGAACGCCTGGTACCCGATGCCACCAGCTTTGTCACGGCCCTTTACCGTGATGTCCTAAATCGGACGCCCGATACGCAGGGCCTGAACTTTTGGGTCCAACGTCTTCAGAACGGTACCAACAACAACCTCCAGGTGGCGACCAATTTCTGGGAATCGGCCGAGCACCGCGGACAGGAAGTGGATCAGTATTATCAGACTTACCTCAACCGAGGCGCCGATGCGAACGGACGCGCGTTCTGGGTGAATCGCTTGCTGGCCGGCCTCAACAACGAGATCGGCGTGCAGCTCGGGCTGTTGGCCTCCGTCGAGTATGTGGGAGCGCACAACACTCCAGTGGCGTATGTCAGCGGTGTCTACCTCGAGGTGCTCGGACGTATTCCCACGATGCAGGAAGAGAGCTTCTGGGAAAACGTGTTGGTCGTCCAGGGCGCGGCGGTGGTGTCCGGCAATATCTTGACTTCGACCGAGGCGTTTATCCGCGACATCGATAGCTATTTCACCAACTTCCTCCATCGCAGTGCGGATGCATCGGGACAGGCCTTTTGGCTGGCCAAACTCCAGAGCAACCAGGGGAGCTTGACCACTGTCGCCGAGGGCTTCCTCGGATCCTCGGAGTATGCCAACATAAACTGAGGCGTGTCCGTTGCCGATGGAGCAGCCTGGCTCAGGGGCCGCGCTTCTTGCGCGAACGTTTTTGCGGAGAGAGCAACTGGGTAAGTTCCGTTACCAGGTCCGGCGAATCGAGGGCTTGAGCAAATTCGCCGAGCCAGTGGAGGATATGGCGGCGATTCAGTCGGGGATGAGCCTCTAGCAACATGCGGATATCCAGCCAATCTTGTGGACGGCCGGCCACTGCTTTCATGATAATCAGATCCTCGACCGTGGCAGTGGGAATGGCGAGCGAACCTACGCGAATGCGGGAACTGCGAGCGATCGCTTGCTGCTCGTACTCCAGTTGTGCCAGGGCGATGTCCAGGGCCACTTGGGTGGGACCATGGCGCAACAGGAGGACACGCGCTTCCTGGGCAAAAGCAACGGCGTCCTTGAGACGCGGTTCCAGTCCCAAGGTGGAGGCGACCGCAGCGAGTTCGTGGACGGCCTGGGTGTCGGGACACCACAGCACCAAGTCCACGTCGGCTGTCTGCCGGGGTCGGGCGCGCAACGCCACGGCCACACCGCCAATCAACATGCCCGGATGCCCGCAGCGTTCCAGCAACTGGCACGCACTCTCCAGCGGTTCGGCGAGTGGTGCCAGGTCAAGGGGAAGTTTCTTCATGATGGCCCGCGGCCCGTAGCTTGGCCCACCGTTGCCGGACGCTGTGGATCTCATCCTCCGTGTAGGTAGCCGGAAAGCCTCCCGCACGAGCCATGCGCATAAGCGCCGCTAATTGACGCAGACGCTGTAGGGGAGTCGCACGGCGTTGTTCCGCTCGTTCCACTGCCGCTACCCGCATCCATCCGGCACGCCATTTTTGAATCTGGTTGCGGTCCATCATGCTTGAAATCTCGGAAAAGCGTCTGTTCCTGCACGGCTGCATTAAGCGTACCCTAACGTTTTTCCTGCTGCTTCGGCAAGGTCATCAGTCCACGAACCCCTTTCCTATCAAGCCCGATCAAGATAGATGAGGCGAGGTTGCTTTGCCAGAAGCAACCAAGGGGCAGGTTGCCAGACACTTAGATCCACCACGGATCCCCTTGCACAAATAGCTGCGGATTTTCATGGACACGGCCCGGTCAACCGATAGCCTGAAAGTATGAAAGCACCTGTAATTCTTGCTATCGGTTTAGCAATGGGCGGAACTCTAGCCGCGGCCTCGGAGCCAAACCCATCCGTGACGCCGCCGGCCGCGGAATTCTTTGAAACGCGCGTCCGTCCGGTGCTGGCGGAGAACTGTTTTTCCTGCCACGGTGCCCAACGCCAAAAGGCAGGCTTGCGACTGGACAGTGCGACGTCTCTCCACAAAGGCGGCGAGGATGGCCCCGTCGTGGTGAGCGGCGATCCGGAGAGGAGTCTCCTGATCCAGGCAATCCGCTACGATGGTAACGTGCGCATGCCTCCCAAGGGCAAGCTGCCGGCACAGGCCATCGAGGCCCTGACCGCCTGGGTCAAGCTGGGCGCCCCGTGGCCGGAAACCACGGTGGTGAACGTGAACGCGACCAGCCCCGCTGCCTCCGCGGCATGGCAGAAACACTGGGCCTTTCAACCAGTCCGCAAACCCGCGCTACCGGCCGTACACGATGCAACCTGGCCGTTCACTCGTATCGACCACTTCGTCCTCGCCAAGCTGGACGAAAAGGGCATGACGCCTTCGCCGCTGGCTGATCGCCGTACCCTCATCCGTCGAGCTACGTTGGACCTGACCGGTCTGCCACCCACGGCCGAGGAAGTGGACGCATTCCTGGCCGATCGGTCGCCGGATGCCTTCGCGAACGTTGTGGATCGCTTGCTGGCGTCGCCGCACTACGGCGAACGCTGGGGCCGGCACTGGCTCGACGTGGCCCGCTACGCCGATACCAAGGGCTACGTCTTCACGCAAGAACGCCGATTCCCCTACTCCTACACCTATCGCGATTATGTCATTCGCGCCTTCAACGAGGATTTGCCGTACGACCAGTTTATCGTGCAACAGCTCGCGGCTGACCGGTTGCCACTCGGCGAGGACAAACGCGCCCTGGCCGCCATGGGCTTCCTCACCATCGGGCGGCGTTTTCTCAACAACCTGCATGACATCATTGATGATCGCATCGATGTGGTGGCACGCGGCCTGCTCGGCTTGACCGTCTCCTGTGCCCGTTGTCATGACCACAAATTCGATCCGATTCCCACCAAGGACTATTACTCCCTCTACGGCGTGTTCGCTAGCTCGGTCGAGCCGAACGAATTGCCCCTGCTGGGCCAGCCGGAGCGGACCGAGGCGTACCAGGCGTTCGAGAAAGAGCTGCAAACCCGCGAGCGGGAGGCCGCCGAGTACCTGAAGAGTGAGCAGGCCAAGCTGCTGGCCCGCTTTCGCGCTCAGATCGGTGATTACTTGTTGGCGGTGCGCAATGCCGAGCGTCTGCCCGGCGAAGAGCATTACCAGGCCCTGTCGGCAAACGATCTCCATCCGCTGATGACTCGCCGTTGGCAAACGTTCTTGCGCGAGACCGGCAAGGCGCATCAGCCGATCTTCGCTCCCTGGCAGGCGTTCGCGGCGCTGCCCCAGAAGGAGTTCGGAGCCTTGGCACCGGCCCTGGCTGCGACCATCGCAGCCAATGCCGATCCCAGTCGACGTATTCACTCCCTTGTGGCCGAGGCCTTCGCTGGCATGCCGCCGGCTTCTCTGCGCGAAGTGGCTCAGCGCTACGGCGCGATCTTTGCCAAGGTGGACAAGCTGTGGCAAGAAGCGTGCAAGGCCGGAGATCTGAAGGCGCTTGCGGATCCGGATCAGGAAGCCTTGCGCCAGGTGCTTTATGGAGCGGGAAGCCCACCCGCGGTGCCGAACGAGGAACTGCGGCGATTTGTAGACCGGGCCATGCGCGATCGACTGACCGCCTTGCAACGCCGCGTGGAGCAATGGAAAGTGTCGTCGCCGGCCGCGCCGCCGCGCGCCATGATCCTCCGGGACGCTCCCAACCCGCAGACACCGCATGTCCTCATTCGCGGCAATCCCAATAATCCGGGCCCCGAGGTGCCGCGGCAGTTCTTGACGGTTCTCGCGGGTGAAAACCGCCGGCCCTTCCAGGAGGGCAGCGGCCGGCTGGAATTGGCCCGGGCCATCGCCAGCAAGGACAATCTCCTGACAGCGCGCGTGCTGGTGAATCGCCTCTGGCTGTACCACTTCGGCGCCGGCCTGGTGCGTACCCCGAGCGACTTCGGCTTGCGCAGCGAGCCGCCGACGCATCCGGAATTGCTCGATTACCTCGCCTGGCGGTTCATGGAAGAGGGCTGGTCGATCAAGAAGCTGCACCGATCGATTCTCCTGTCGCGCGTCTACCAGCAGAGCAGCGACGATCGTCCGGAGTATAGCCAGCTCGATCCGGACAACCGCTGGCTGTGGAAGATGAATCGCCAGCGGCTGGATTTTGAGGGACTACGCGACGCGCTGTTGGCCGTCTCGGGCACGCTCGATCGCCAGCGCGGCGGCATGGCGGTGGATCTGACCACGTCGCCCTTCACGGGCCGGCGGACCGTCTATGGCTTCATCGACCGCCAAAACCTACCGGGCTTATTCCGGACCTTTGATTTTGCCAGCCCGGACACCAGCACACCGCAGCGCTACACTACGACAGTGCCGCAGCAGGCACTGTTCTTGCTGAACAGTCCCTTTCTTTTGGAGCAGGCCCGACGTTTGGCCAACCGGCCGGAACTGATGGCGCTCGACGGCGAGCAGCGCCTTCGACAGCTATATCGCCTGGCCTACGGACGGTCGGCCGACCCGGAAGAAATCGCTCTGGGCCTGCGCTTCCTCGCCGGGGCGCGCACTCCGGAGTTGGGACAGCCGGCCTCGGAGGCGCCCAGCGCGTGGGAGGAATACGCCCAGGTGTTGTTGCTGGCGAATGAGTTTGTGTTTGTAGATTAGCCTGCCGTACCTCTCCCACTGATCGTTTAGCCCTGAGCACTCGGGCGAGCGCGGCCATCGCGCTCGCCCGAGGCTCGCGGCTAAACAGGAGGGGATTTCTTAAGGAAAGCTCACGATGCCCCACTCCCTATGCTTGGAAGACACGCTGCTAACGCGCCGCGAGCTACTTGGTCGCTCGGGAATGGGTTTTGCTGCCCTCGGCCTGGCCGGACTGATGGCTTCGGAAAACCTGCTCGCCCCGCCGGCGCAGGCCGCCACTGGCTACACCAATCCATTGGCGCCGAAGGTCCCGCATTTTCCCGCCAAGGCCAAGCGGGTCGTGCACCTGTTCATGAACGGCGGCCCGTCGCAGGTCGATACCTTCGACCCCAAGCCGGCCCTGGCCAAGTACGCCGGCCAGGCGCTGCCGCGGGCCAATCTGCCGACCGAGCGCAAGACCGGTGCCGCATTTCCCTCGCCGTTCAAATTCCAGAAATACGGCCAGAGTGAGATCGAGGTCAGCGAACTGTTCCCGCATGTCGCGGCCCACATCGATGACATCGCCGTGATTCGCTCCATGTATGCCGATGTGCCCAACCACGAGCCGTCGCTGATGCTGATGAACTGCGGCGAGGCCCGGCTGATTCGGCCGAGCTTCGGTTCCTGGGTCACGTACGGCCTGGGCAGCGACAACCAGAACTTGCCGGGCTTCATCGCCATGTGTCCAGGGGGCTATCCCATTCAGGAAACGCAGAACTGGCAGGCCGCTTTTCTGCCAGGCGTTTATCAGGGCACGTACATCGACACTCGCTCCACCGATCTGGAGAAGCTCATCGAACACATCCAGAACAAACGGATCGCGCTGCCGGAGCAGCGCAAGCAGCTGGACCTGCTCCAACAGCTCAATCAACGCCACCTGCAACGGCGCCAGCAGGATGCGCAGCTGGAGGCCCGCATCCAGTCGTTTGAGCTGGCGTACCGCATGCAGCACGACGCGGCCGAGGCCTTCGACATCCGCAAGGAGCCGCCGTCCATCCGCGACCTGTACGGACCCGGCACGCACGCTCGCCAGCTCCTGATTACCCGCCGACTGCTCGAGAAAGGGGTGCGCTTCATCCAGGTCTGGCATGGCCAAGGACAGCCCTGGGACAACCACGACGACCTGGCGCTCAACCACCGCCGGCTGGCGAAGGAATGCGATCAGGCTATCGGTGCTTTCCTAACGGATCTCAAGCAACGCGGCCTGTTCGACAGCACGCTGGTCATCTGGGGCGGCGAGTTTGGCCGGACGCCGACGGTGGAACTGCCCACGCCGGGCGCCAACGCCGGCAAGGTGAATGGCCGGGACCATAACCACTACGGCTTCAGCATGTGGCTGGCTGGCGGCGGCGTCCGAGGCGGACAGGTCTATGGAGCCACCGACGAATTCGGCTTCCAGGCGGTAGAGAATAAAGTCCACGTGCACGATCTTCATGCGACGCTGCTGCATCTACTGGGTTTCGACCACGAACAGCTCACCTACCGCTACGCGGGCCGGGATTTTCGCCTCACCGACGTGCATGGACACGTGGTTCGCGAATTGATTGCGTGAGCAGCACGCTCAGGAAGGAATGCCCAAGGACGAATGACGAAATGGGAGCTTCGTCATTCTTTCGTCATTGGGCATTCGGATTTTGTCATTTTTTGCTACACTGTCCGCGTGGTGGGTCCGAAGTTCCGAGGTGCCTGAGTCCAGGAGGGTTGGTGATGATGCGCACAGGCATGGCGATGGTGTTGGCGTTCTGGATGACGACGGCCGCACAGGCCAAGTTGGAGATTCAAAATATCCAGCCGGTCCATGGACCGCTCGGTCCGGTGCGCCCGAATTTGGACGTTTATCCCCACGACGAACTCCTGTTCCGTTTTGTCGTGACGGGAGCGAAGGTCGATCCCGAGGGCAAATTCGATGCCACCCTGATGATGCACCTGACAGACCCGTCGGGCAAGGTATTGGTCGACAACGAGAAAATCCCCCTCAAAGGAGTGCTTACCCTGGGCGCCCAGACCTACTCCGGAACCGCTCGTTTGAACGTGGGCGAAGAGATCGCTCCGGGCGAATACACTTTCACGGTAACCATGCGGGACAATCTGTCGGGAGAAGAGGCGTCGTTTCAGCGCAAGCTGACCGCCAAGCCCGTAGGATTCCAAATCGTGGCACCACGGTTTTTCTATGATCCCGACGGAAAAGTGCCGGCGCCGGCCGGCGGCCTGGTCGGGCAGAACCTGCACTTTCGGCTCCAGGCCATCGGCTTTGACCGCAGCCTGGGCAAGATTGACACCGCCATGACAGTGCAGGTGCTCGATGCCGAAGGCAAGGAGTTGCTGCCCAAACCGCTTCTGGCAGAGCTGCGCGCCGAAGATGCGGCAACCGTCAAGAAAGTGTCGTCGGCGACTTTCAACGGCAGCCTGGCGCTAACTCGGCCGGGGCGTTTCACGCTGCGGATCACGCTGAACGATCGGCTCGGCAAGAAGACCACGCAATTTGAGACCCCGCTGGACGTGCGGGCGCCGTGAGCGAACCGGCGGTGGCTATCCAGAATGGAAAAAGCCTGCCGCCCGTTTTGTCGGCGTCGCCCAGTCACCGACGCAGCGAGCGGCAGGCCTATTTATGGTAGCAGGAGTGGCCACGCGAGCAACGAAAAAACGGCTCAAGTTTCAAACTGGGTAGTCGGTCCGTAGTGCAGGCGACTCGCCTGCACTACGGACCGGAGTCCCCTTGCCTAACGGTTTCGCAAATCTGCCACCGCCACGGCGAAGCCATCCACGCGATTATCAATCAACTGGATCGCGTGTGTCTGCTCCCCGAGCCGTACGCCGATCCGGGCTAACGGCTGCCGCGTTTCCCGCAGCTCGTTGTTGGCAAGCGTGACGGCCTCCGTCTCGCCCTGCACATCGATGCCGATACCCTTGTCGGCGCCGCTATCCACAATGCGGTTGTGCTCCACGCGATTGCGGTGCGGTGCAAACGCCTTGCCGCGCTCCGGGCGGAACAAGACGCCTACCTTGCCGCTGTTGCGAATCTCGTTGTGGACGACCAGATTGTCCGTATCGCGATGGCCGATGGAGATGCCCGAGGAGCGGTTGTCCGTGATCACGTTCTTCTCGGCCAGGCCGTATTTCACGCCCCAGCAGAAGAAGATGCCGATGTCGTTCCGCTCCGTCCGATTGCCGCGCATCACGGGCCGTTGCGAGCCGGAACCCGGGTGCAGGCCGAGGCCGGTGTGGTCATGACTATGGCAGTTCTCCACGACCACATCATGACAGATCTGCCAGCTGATGCCATCGCCGTTGTAGTTCCGCGCGGTGACCCCGCGCAGCGTGATGCGGTTGCAGTCTTGCAGAAACACACTGCCAGCATAATTGCCATCCAGATTGTCGTTCTGGGTCTTGTTACCGTCCAGGGTGAGGTCCTCGAGCACCACGTTGCGGATGTTTTCGCCGCTGAGCAACGGGAAGAGCGTGGCAGCCGTGGCATCGCCCATCAGCCACAAGTTTTCGCGCAACGCCCGATCGAGCTTGAAGCGATTGCCGGAGCGTGCCACCAGGGTGCGTTTGAGGACGGTGTTGCCCTTGCTGCTCGGATTGCGGGCACGCAGACACACGCCGTCGCCCACCTGAAAGCCGGAGGCGTCGGTCAGCGTGATCTCCTGATCGTACCAGTCAGAGTCGGCCACCAACTTGGTGGCTTGCGAAGGCTCCTTGATCAGGACCGTGTCCAGGCCGCTGCCGTGAAGGCGTACGCCGGATTGCAAAAACACCGCGTTGCGCAAGCGGTAGGTGCCGGGCTGAATCTGCACCGTGCCGCCTCCCAGGCGCGCGACATAATCGACGGCGGCCTGGAGCACCTTGTCGTCGCTGCCCATCAGATCGGCCTTGTGAGGACCGACCGTGAGGGTTAGCCGTTGCTGCCAGTCGGGCTCGACGGCGTCGCCCGAGGTGGCGCGGGGTGACGTGACCGGCGGGCGTTCGTCGGCGCGGGCCCGGCCCCTCCAGGCTGTGCTCGCGAGCAGGCTGGTGGTGGTGACCAAGAATTGCCGGCGGGTGTCGCCTCTTCGGTCAGGTGTCGCCATGGCTTCTCCTTAGCAAGTTATGAGGGCCTCAACGGAAGCCACATTGTGCACGAGCGGATGGCCGGCGGCAAGCACTTGGATCCGCAAGGGCCTCGACTCGGGCATCCGGCTGCCGGCGCGTCTGGGGTGCGGGAGACTGAACTGCTCCGGACTGAGGTGGCACGGCGTGATGGGGACGTATTTGCCGTCGCGTTCTCGGAAATCAGGACGAGCTGCGGCCCTTGCGGGCCGACCGAGGCGATCGCTTCTTCAGTTGCTCCCGCACTCAGGCGGCATCGGCGTTCGACAACGCGGGGATCAACGGCCGAGCATAGTCGATCCGTTCCTCGTAACGGCCGAGCGCATAGATGCTGTCGCAGAGGGGTTGCAGGTCAAGGCTGAGGTCGGGCTCCGGGTAGAGCAACGGTACCGGGATGACCGGCAAGCGGCGCTGAAAGTGGGCCGGCCAGACACGACAGTAGGGTGCGTCGAATTGCCGGCAGACGAGGAGCGAGTACGGGCTATCCGGCCACGGATCGAGCATTGGCATCTTGTCGCCGCCGCGGAGCAGGTCGATCTCGATGAAATTGGCTCGGCCCAGCAACATCACTTGCCGCTTCCGCTCGTACTCCAGCCAACCTTCCGTGCTCCGTCGTTTGTTGGATGGCGATAGCAACTCGATGCAGGTCACGAGAATGGGTTCCTCGCCCTGCGTGTAGATCTCGACGAACATCTCCTCGAATTTCTCGGCGATGAACGCGCGCATCGGCACGGAGTCCACAACCTCGCCGGGCTCAGCCAAGGCTACGCCGCCCTTCTTCGGTCGTGGCTTCTTTCTGGCTGCCGCCTCGGTGATAGCCCCGACTGGCTCCGCAAGGTGCCCCTTCTTGCACTCGTCTTCCATCAAGAAGACGACGTAGCTCCGGACAGCGGTAT
>JBGQLF010000150.1:0-11615 GCA_041499985.1 Gemmataceae bacterium | reverse complement strand
CCAGCGCCGGCATCGGTTCGCCCGGCGCGAGAGGTACTCGCTTTGTAGTCTTCATAACTCATTATACGCACGTTCACCCCATGTGACAAAGCCGTACTAGCCGACCCAGCCGTCGGGTCCCGTCTGCCTTCCGCCCGCGCCTGGAGGCGCTGGAGGACCGCTGCCTGCTGTCCGGCGCCGGCTCCCTCGACACCACCTTCAACCCCACCGGCAGCCTCCCGGGCACGGTGACCACCTCCCTGAGCAACAGCTACGACGAGGCCAGCGCCGTGCTCCTCCAGCCGGACGGCAACATCGTTGCCGCAGGGAGTACCTATAGCTCTAGTGGGACAAGGGTGATGGGCCTGGCGCGCTACCAGACGAACGGCAACTTGGACTCCAGCTTCGGCAGTGGCGGCAAGGTGGTCTCCAAGGTCGCCGCTATCAGCGACTCGGCCAGCCCCGGCCCAGGCGCCGCCCTCCAGGCCGACGGCAAGATCGTTGTGGCCAGCGGCAGTGACGTGGCCCGTTTCAACACCAACGGCAGCCTCGACACGTCCTTCAATAGCCACGGACCGACCAAGGGGTGGGCAACGGTGCCCTACCTGGTGAGTCTCCAGGGCGTTGTCATCCAGCCGTTGGACGGCAAGATCGTCGTGGCCGGCCGGGACAACCAGGCAACGGAATTCGAGCTGACCCGCTTCAACGCGGACGGCAGCCTGGACAGCACCTTTGGCTCGCACGGCACCGCGACCCTGTACTTGGGACCCTCGACGACCGCGAGTACCTATGAGCTGCAAGTCCCCCTGGGGCTGCAAGCTGATGGGAAGTTGGTGGTGGCGGGGTTTACCGGCTCCCCTGCTGTCTGGGAAGTGGCCCGCTTCAACGCCAACGGCACCCTGGACACTAGCTTCGGCTCCGGCGGCACGGTGACCACTTCCTTCGCCCCCTACAGCGGTGATCCGCTGGGCCTGGCCATCTACCCTAGCACGGGCCAAATCGTGGTGGTGGGCAAGGAAGGGAATGATCTTATATACGGCCCCGCCGCGGGTATCGCGCTGGAGCGGTACAACACGAACGGCAGCATCGACACCAGCTTCGGGACGTCTGGCCAAGTAATCACGCTCAACACTTACGGCGCCGCCAAGGCCGTAGCCCTCCAGGCCGACGGCAAGATCGTGGTGGCCGCCCAGACGACCGACCCGTCGGGCACCATATGGCGTTGGAGCCTGCTGCGCTATAACACGGATGGCAGCCTGGACACAACCTTCGGCACCGGCGGAATCGTGCAGACGGGCACGGCCGATCCCGCGCACACGAGTGACTTGGCTGTGGCTATCCAGGCGGACGGCAACATCGTCGCCGCGGGCTATACCCCGAGCGGCACCGGCTATGTCTTCATGGTAGCCCGCTACCTGGGAGCCTTCACGACCGGCGCGCCCCCTACCATCCCCGACCCCGTCCCAGTCAGCACTGATAGCATGCTGACTGCCGACCCCGTCCCTCCGGTCGCCTTCCAGCGCGACGCCGTCGCCAGCGTGCTGGAGGCGGGCACCGATTCCCTGCTCGACTACGGCACCCGCCCCCGCGACCGGACCTGGACTGTGAGCTACGCCACAGCCGGCTGGGCCTCGAGCCGTTCCCGACTCTGGGTCCAGGCCCCGGACAGCGACGGCGTCTTCGGCGACCCGTTCGCGCTCGCGCTGACCGTGCCGTAATGTCCGGCCGCGGCCCCTCCCGGCGTTCGCCTGCGCGCCGGAGACAGGAGCCGTTTTCCCTGGTTCGCAGGCCGCTCCAACGAAGGAGATCTCCCATGAGTCGTTCGCTTCGTCGCTCCGGCTTCACACTGATCGAGTTGCTGGTGGTGATCGCCATTATCGCCGTGCTCATCGGCTTGCTACTGCCCGCCGTGCAGAAAGTCCGGGAAGCAGCCGCCCGCACCAGCTGCGCCAACAACCTCAAGCAGCTCGGCCTGGCCCTGCACAACTATCATGACGCCTTTGGCACACTGCCCGCCGGGCTGATTGGCCCGCCGAACCCGCTGGCCACGTTCCCCGGTTCCCGCGACCCCCAAGGGCACGGGTCCTACTGCGGCTTCCTGGTCTCCCTGCTGCCCTACATCGAGCAGGCCAGTGTGTATCAGATGCTCCAACCCACTCTGAACAGCCCGTACGGGCGGTTGGATGATCCGAACAACACCAACCCGAAGATGCCCATCTGGATTAACGCCAACCCGTGGCCGCCGACCGTGATCTACACCGCCGGCAAAACCCCGATCAAAACGTTCCTGTGCCCCTCTGGCCCGACCAACGAGCCGGACAAGAACCCGTCCGGCCCGGGCTACGACCCAAACACATACGCTGGGTTTATCACGGGTGGCCCGCTGATCTGGAACCGGGCCCCGTCCACCGTGGTCGACCTCGGGGGTTATATAGATGATTTCACTTGGGACGTTGCGCAGGCCTTTCACCCCCTGGGAATCACCCACTACCTCGGCTGCGCCGGTCTGGGTCGGGGGAACCACCCCATCTGGTCGCGCTATGAAGGGATCTTCGTGGACCGGAATCCGAAGAAGCTCGGCTCCATCGCGGACGGGACGAGCAATACCATTGCCCTCGCCGAGGTGAGCGGGCGCAACGAGGACTGGCCGGGCACGTGGAACACCTACGCTAATAGCTGGATCGGATCATCCTTGATCACGACCGGGGCTGGGACCATGACCGGCCGGGAAGCGTACGACTGGCAGATGAGCAGTTACCACCCCGGAGTGGTGCAGGTCTGCTTCGCCGACGGATCCGTTCGCGCGCTCAACGGCAACATTTCCGCGAACCCCGGCGACGCGAGCTGGCTGGTCCTCCAGCAATTGGGCGGGGCCAACGACGGCGACGTCGCCAACGTCGGTCTGATTTCGCCTTGACACCGTCGGGGTCGCGCATGCCGATTTCCGGAGGGGCCGGCAGCCGCCGACCCCGACGTTTTGTCCTTTTGAATCCACCATCCCCTTTCAAGGAACTCGGACCTATGATCCGCAACGCCCTGTTGGGAATCGTGCTGCTGGCCATCGGCGCGGGCCTCGCTGGCTGCGGACAGGCAGACACCGGGCGGAATGATATGCCCTTCAAGGTGAGCCAGCGGGTTGACCCGAAGACGGGGAAAGCGCTGAAGACGTTCGGAGCAAGCCTTGAGGATCCACCTGGCAAGAAGTAGCGGCACAGTGGGCCCAAGGCGCGGACGGACCCGACCCAGGCGCTTGGGTTCGGAGCGCCACTTGGGGACCACTCCTCGCCTTGTTGCTGGTCGCGACACCGCTGAACGCTCTGGATTTCGAGCCGAGCCGTCCACGACCTCAGGACGAGGACAGGGAATCCCGAACTTGATGTACGGGACAAGGGGAATCTTAAGCTTCATGGAGCAACACGGTAAGTACAGAAGCCGTTCGCTCCTCCCAGGGTTCCGGGGAGAGGATGGAAAGGCGTTCACGTTCCCCGGGAGGAAGACTCTGGAGCACCTGGGACAGGTCTTCGATAACCGGCGTGCCGACAGCCACCACAAGGCGGCCCTCGGGCGTGTCGAGACAAGCTACATCCCTACCCCCATAGTAGTATTGCAGCTTGAGCTCTTCCTCAACGCGACGGCGGTCTAGCACCGTTTGGCAACCAAGACGTTGACAGATGGTCGCCAAGGCCGCAGCGACCGTGGCTGGAGTTTCCAGCTCCTTGAGAAGCTGACGTGGCCGAAACCGATTCATCGTCGCGGTTTCAGGATAGCTCGGCTGGACCATCGACAGAGCGCTCCCATCAAAGGTAGATCCCGTCCCGCAAACAGCCATCGAGGACCGTTTCGCAAACCGTGATCGAATGAAGTATACCGCAGGCAACGCGGCGACTCTACAGTAGCCGTAGTAGCCGCTCGACCCAGGCTCCTTCGGAAATCGCCCTGAATCGCTGATCTCAGGCTGACGTACTTCCCCACTTCTGGCATAATCCTGGTTGCTGAAACTGCGATCACTCACTGTGTGCGAACCCGGAGGCTCTCATGTTGAATACGGCCCTCAAGGAAGCCATCACGCGCCTGCTGCTGCGTGTGCAAATGCCGGCCCAGTACATCGGCGGCGAACTCAACAGTGTCGCGAAGGATCACCGCCAGGTCCGCGGCAAGCTGTGCCTGGCTTTTCCGGATACCTACCCGCTGGGCACCAGCCACCACGGCTTGCAAGTGCTTTACACGATCATGAACGAAAGCCCGCAGTGGGCCTGCGAGCGAGCTTTCGCGCCCTGGACCGATTTCGAAGCGGAGCTGCGCCGAGAACGGCTGCCACTGTACAGCCTGGAGACGTTCACGCCCTTGCGCGCCTTCGACCTCGTCGGCTTCAGTCTCCAGTACGAAGTTTGCTACACCAATATCCTGACCATGCTCGACCTGGGCGGCATTCCGCTGCACAGCAAGGATCGCACGCTCGACCACCCCCTCGTGATCGCCGGCGGTCCCGGTGCACAGAATCCGGAAATCCTGGCTCCCTTCATTGATCTCTTCGTGATCGGCGATGGTGAAGAAAGCTTGCCGTGGATCATGGACAGGTGGATGAGCCTGAAGGAACGCGGCGGGAAGTCGCGCGCGGACATGCTCGCCGAGATCGTCGGCAGCACGACCTGGGCTTATGCGCCAATGTTCTACGAGCCCGAATACCACGCCGACGGCACCATCGCGGCCGTGCATCGCACGCGCAGCGATGTACCGCGGGAAGTGCTGGCCTGCACCATCACTCAGGACTTCGACGCCATCAAGCTGCCGACGCGGCCCATCGTGCCGTTCGTGGAGACGACGCACGATCGCATCGCCATCGAGATCATGCGGGGCTGCCCGTGGCAATGTCGCTTCTGCCAATCGACGGTCATCAAGCGGCCACTACGAGTGCGGTCCGTGGAGACGATCGTGCAGTCGGCTCTGGAGAGTTACCGAAACACGGGTCACAACGAGATCAGCCTCCTCAGCCTGAGCACCAGCGATTATCCGAACTTCGAAGAGCTGGTGAAGCGCATGCACGAAGTCTTCACGCCGCTCGGAGTAAACATCTCGCTGCCCAGCCTGCGGATCAATCACCAGCTGCGCAGTCTCCCGAAGCTGGTGCAGGGAGTACGCCGGGCGGGACTAACCCTGGCGCCCGAGGTGGCGCGCGATGACATGCGCGTGCAGATACGCAAGCCGATCACGAACGAAGACCTGTATGAAGGCTGCCGCGAGGCCTTCAAGAACGGTTGGCAGCGCGTGAAGCTGTATTTCATGTGCGGTCTGCCGGGCGAGCGCACCGTGGACCTCGACGGCATCGTAGACATGGCTGAACAGATCGCGGTGATCGGCAAGGAGGTGCGTGGCCGGTATGTGGACGTGACCGCGTCGGTCTCCAACTTCGTGCCCAAGCCGCACACGCCATATCAGTGGAACGGCATGCAAACACGCGAGTATCTGCGCTGGGCCGGCCAGTACCTGAAGCAGCGCTGCCGCATTCGCTCCGTGCATGTGAAGCAACATAACGTCGAGTGCAGCCTGTTGGAGGGCGTGCTGACCCGCGGCGATCGGCGGATGGCGCCGGCCCTGGAAGAAGCCTGGCGGCGCGGCTGCCGCTTGGACGGCTGGAGTGAGTGCTTCCAGCCGGAGCTGTGGTGGAAGACGTTTGCCGACCTCGGCATCGACACGACCTGGTATTCGCAGCGCAGCCGGCCGCTGACGGAGGTTCTGCCGTGGGATCATGTTAATGTGAAAAAGGGGCGCGAGTATCTGGAGAAGGAACAGAATCGCAGTGTGGCGCAACTGGAGGTGATGGCCAATGCGACGTAAGGCCAATAGCGCTCCGTGACTGAGGGTTCAGGAGAGGAGTTGAATGATGGAGGCGACGCCGTTTATCGAACCGAAGCCGCACGTCTGGACCAAGGAGGAATACTACCAGATGGCGGACATGGGACTGTTCCTGGAGCGCCGCGTGGAACTGCTGGAAGGGGAGATCTTGGAAATGCCTGCCCAGAAGAATTTCCACGCGTTAGCGATCAGTCTAACACATGATGCGCTGCGCACAGCTTTCGGAAACGGCTACTGGATACGCGTGCAGATGTCCTTGGACTTGAGTCCGCTCTCTGTGCCCGATCCGGATGTGGCCGTCGTGCAGGGGAACATGCGCGACCACAACACTGCCAACAACCCCACCACGGCTCTGTTGATCACCGAAGTGAGCGAGACGACGCTGTGGTACGACCGCCGGCGCAAGAGCAGTCTCTACGCCCGCGCCGGCATCATGGATTATTGGATTGTCAATCTCGTGGACCACCAGCTCGAGGTCTACCGTTCTCCCGTTGCCGACACGACTCAGCGCTACGGGTTCGGCTATGCCGATACAACCATTCTGAAGGCAACGGACTACGTGACGCCCGTGGCAGCGGCGCACGCAAAGATTGCGGTTGCGGACTTGCTCCCTTGACGGGAGTCACACGTTGGCAAATGCAACGCAAGAGGGCAAAACGACTGTTACGGCTCCCGATTTTCTTGGAGGTACACTGATGTCCCAACCCACACTTGAGGAACGCGTCGCAGCGCTGGAGAAGCAGGTGGCCCAACTGCTGGCCAATGCCGCCGCGCTTCCACCATACAAAGATTGGCGACGTGTCGCCGGGCGGTTTAGTGGTGACGAAGTCATGAAGCAGATTGACGAAGAGGGACGCAAAATTCGTGAAGCGGACCGTGAGCGGGCACGTCGCCGGCAGGCCAAGAGTCGGAAGGCCAAGTCATGATTCTGCTCGACACCGACCATCTCTCCGTGCTCAAGTATGTAGAGAACCCGAAGTATACGAACCTGAGGTCGCGCATGCAGGCTGCGCGGGACCAGCTCTTCGCCACTACGATTATCAGCGTCGAGGAGCAGCTGCGGGGTTGGTTGGCGCAGATTCATCGAGCGCGGGACGTGCGCCAGCAACTCTTCGGCTACGAGCGGCTGGCAGATCTCCTCGAATTCTTCCGGGATCTGCTTGTTGTCCGTTTTGAAGCACGAGCCGCCGATGAATTTGATCGGCTGCGTAAGCAGCGGGTCCGCATCGGCACAATGGATCTCAAAATCGCGTCCATCGCTCGGGTGCATGGCGTCTTGCTGCTCACTGCCAACCTGAGGGATTTTCGCCAGGTGCCCGGACTAACGGTCGAAAACTGGTTGGACTGAAACCAGAGCAGCGCCCGCTGGGCTTGATCCTCGACTTCATGCCAACATCGTCCTCAGCAAATCCATCTCCGCGCGACTGCCAACCAGCAGCGGCGTTCGTTGGTGCAAGCTGGTTGGCTGAACATCGAGGATGCGCTGTCCGCCGTCCGTCGCCGCGCCGCCTGCCTGTTCGGCCAGGAAGGCGATCGGGTTGGCCTCGTACATCAAGCGCAGCTTGCCTTTGGGATACGGACGCGTGGGCGGATAGAGAAAAATCCCGCCCTTGAGCAGGGTGCGATGGAAGTCGGCCACCAGGGAACCGATGTAACGGGACGAATAGGTCCTGCCGGTTTCTCCCGAGCGCAGATGGGCTAAGAAACGGCGATACGGCTCGGGGAAGCTGTCGGAGTTGGCCTCGTTGACCGAGTACAAGCTACCGTGCGGCGGCATGGTAATCCGCTCGTGGCTGAGGATGTAGGCGCCGATGGACGGGTCCAGCGTAAAGCCGTACACGCCGTTGCCCGTGGTGTAGACCAGCATCGTGGACGAGCCATAAACAACATAGCCAGCAGCGAGCTGGCGCTGTCCGGGTTGCAGGACATCGATCATGGGGTCACGGAGCCCGGGCTCGCGCCGCAGGATGGAAAAGATGGTGCCGACGCTGACGTTGACATCAATGTTGCTGGAGCCGTCTAGCGGATCAAAGATCACCACATACTTGCCGTGCTCGGCGTCCCGGGGCATGACGGTGGGTTCGTCGTCCTCTTCCGACGCCATGACGGCGACGTTGCCCCGACTGCCCAGGCAGTGCAGCAACGCCTGATTGGCCACGAGGTCGAGCTTCTGCACCGTCTCCCCCTGAATGTTGCGGCTCCCCGCCGAGCCGAGCACATTGACCAGACCGGCGCGCCGAACCTGGTCGGCAACAATCTTCGTGGCCAACGTGATGCCCGAAAGCAGCCAGGAGAACTCGCCGCTCGCCTGCGGATAACGGCGCCGTTGCTCCTCCATCAGGTGCTGCTGGATGGTGACAAGATGCGTTGGCTTCATGGTTGAACTCCGAAGGTGCTCGGGGAACCGCTGGCAGCGTACGCCGATTTGCCCTTGGCCACAAGAGCGCAGCCGACGCCCCAGCGAAAGGAATCGGCCAGGCCTTTACCACCTCTGGCTATTTCCTGACCAGCCGTGAACCCTCGGTCACTGCTTTGATCCACGTAAGCCAATCACTCGCAAGAGACTTGGACGAATGTGCCCCCCTTGGTATGGCGTTTGCCCAGCTCAGGGTATACTGGTGGGACGCCCACCGGTGTCCGCCCTGATTTCAGGCCAAGGAGAACGCATGGTGCCTCAACGCTCTGGCTCGGGACGCAAGACGGTCGTGGCAATCACGCTCTTGGTGGTCGGGATGGGTCACTTCACGCCTGCCGCTGATTCGGACTTGGGCCCGGATCCGAAGGAATTGCAGGCGGTGCTCGACAAGACGGTGGCCTTTCTGCGGACGCGCCAGAACGATGATGGCAGCTTCTCGCCCAAGCTCGGCGGCCCCGGCATCGCGGCCCTGGTTGCCGCCGGATTGCTGCGCCATGGTTACAGCCCGGACGATCCCATGATTGCCAAAGCACTGGCCTACCTGGAGAAGAAGGTGCAAAAGGATGGCGGTATCTACGACAAAGGCCTGGCCAATTACACTACCAGCGTGGCCCTGATCACCTTCCGCGAAGCCAACACGAACGGGAAATACGACACGGTTATCAAGAACGCCGGCCAGTTCCTTAAGTCGCTGCAATACGACGAGAGCAAAGTGGAGGATAAGGACCCCAAGTATGGCGGGGCCGGCTATGATGCCAAATCGCGGCCTGATTTATCGAACACGCAGTATTTCCTGGACGCCCTGCTCGCGGCGGGCGTCTCCAAGGACGACCCGGCGGTACAACGGGCCTTGAAGTTCGTCAGCCGGTGTCAGAACTTGGCCGGCGAACACAATGACCAAGCCTTCGCCAAGAAAGCCGCGCCCGACGACAAGGGCGGCTTCATCTACACGCCCGTCGAGGGAGGAGAGAGCAACGCCGGCAAGACCGCGGAGGGAGGCTTGCGCTCGGCGGGGGTCATGACCTATGCAGGCTTGAAGAGTTTTCTCTATGCCGGGGTGACCAAGGACGACCCGCGTGTCAAGGCCGCCGTCGGCTGGATCCGGGCCCATTACCGACTCGACGAGAATCCCGGCCAGGGACAGGCAGGTCTGTACTATTACTATCACTTGTTCGCCAAAGCAATGGCGGCACTGGGTGAGGACCACTTTGCCGATGCCGCGGGCCAGAAGCACGATTGGCGCCGTGAGCTGTTCCAGACGCTCAAGACCCGGCAGCAGGCCGATGGCAGCTGGAGTAACGCCGACAAGGCGTACTTCGAAAACAACGCCGACCTGGCCACCGCCTATGCCGTTCTCGCCCTGAGCTATTCTCGGCCGAGCCAGAAGAGTGGGCGCTGAATGGGGCGTACGTTCGCAAGAAGAGCAGCAGTTCCTCCACGGAAAAGCTCAGACGCTTGACGAGGAGGCATAGGCCCGACTATGCTCAACCCTTCATCGCCCCGAGGAGCTTTGCCGCGTGCTACGCTTCATGACTCAACCGCGATCCTCCGAGGGAAGGATCACTCGCCGTGAATGGCTCCGCCTTGGCGGGCTAGCCGGGTTAGGACTTGGCGCCCACTCTCTGGCCGAACCTTTGCCCAGCCAGGCGGCTGCTTCCCTGGTCCGGCCTAGCGACTTTCCCGGTTTCGGCAAAGCCCGCTCGGTGTTGCTGATTTACGCCAGCGGTGGCCAGAGCCAGCTGGACACGTGGGATCCCAAGCCCGAAGCTCCGGAAGAGATTCGGGGGGAATTTCGCCCGATCGCCACGTCGGTTCCCGGCATCCGGATCTGCGAGCACCTTCCGCGGTTGGCTCGCCTGGCTCATCTCTATACCCTCGTCCGCAGTGTCTGCCATGAGGATCTGGACCATGGCTCGGCAACCTACTTGGCCCTGACGGGACAATATCACACGCGCCGATCGTCCAATCCCTTACCCCAGCCGGCGGATTACCCGACCTATGGCGCCATTCTTCACCGTGTCCGGCCGAGCGACCTCTTTCCTCATACCGCCGTTCATGTGAATGGCCCGGCTCTGGTTCCGGAGGTGGTGGCTCCCGGACAATTTGGTGGTTTTCTGGGCCGAGGTTGCGAGCCTCTGTTGCTGGGCGATGTGTGCCAGGAGCAAGTCGCCCTACGCGGCCTGGATCCGCTGCCCGAACTTCCCACCGTCCGCCTGGAAGCACGCCGATCCTTGCTCGAAACGGTGGAAAGGTACCGCCAACATCTCCTGCAAGACCGCACCCTCCTGGAGATGAATACGCTGTATCGGCAGGCTTACACGCTCTTGGCCTCGCGCCGCTGCCGGCAGGCTTTCGATCTGACGCAGGAACCGATGGCCATCCGGGAGCGCTATGGCTGGCACCGTTCTGGACAGGCTTGCCTCTTGGCTCGTCGCTTGGTGGAAGCCGGCGTCCCCTGGATCACGGTCATCTGGAATCACACCAACCGCGGCCAAGATAAGGACCCGGGCCAAACGGACCTCTACGGCTGGGATACGCACAACGACATTTTTGAGGCTCTCAAAGGTCATCTGCTGCCGCGTTTCGACGCGAGTTTTGCGGCCCTGTTGACCGACCTGGAGCAACGCGGACTCCTCGACCACACGCTCGTCGTTTGCATGGGCGAGTTTGGTCGGGCACCGCGTGTGGCTCTGGAAGGGAAGTTCGCCGGCGCTTCACCCGGTCGGAAGCATTGGGCCTCGGCCTACTCGATCGTGATGGCGGGCGCCGGCGTTTTGCGCGGCGGCATCTTTGGAGCCTCCGATCGGATTGGCGCGTACCCGCAGGCGAATCCCGTCGGTCCCTGGGATGTGGCTGCCACGATGTTCGCCGCACTTGGGGTGGACCCTGGCTCTCACTATCAGGATCCGGGAGGGCGTCCGTATCCGATTACGATTGGCAAGCCGATACGTGGCTTGTACAGCAGCTGAGGAAGAGTGGACACCCGGTGCAATGTCCTCCGGCTCCCGGCCCAACAGGCGAACGGTCATGTGGTCGGATGGATCCTCATGTCCTCAAAGGTTGGGGCGGTGACCACGCGACGGAGCCATGCTTTCAATTGCCGCACATCGTCTGTGGTCTGGATCCGGTCCGCAGCTGCGGGCGGTATGGCACGAAAGCGGATGCGGAGCAACTGAAGGAGAGCTTCCTGGAGCGTTTGAACCTCCCCCTCTTTTCGCCCTTCCTTTCGTCCCTCTTGTCGTCCCTCTTGTCGCCCCTCCTTTCGTCCCTCTTGTCGCCCTTCCTTTCGTCCTTCTTCTCGGAGCGCCTCGGCGATGGTTTGACGCATGGCAAACACCTCCTGCCCGGCAGGCGAACGGTCATGTGG
>JBGQLF010000149.1:0-11637 GCA_041499985.1 Gemmataceae bacterium | reverse complement strand
GGTCTGGGATGCCGGCACGGGCCAGACGGTCCTCACCCTCAAGGGACATTCCCACTGGGTGAATAGCGTGGCCTTCAGCCCGGACGGCACGCGGCTAGTCAGCGGCAGTGCCGATCGGACCCTGAGGGTCTGGGATGCCAGCACGGGCCAGACGGTCCTCACGCTCCAGGGACATACCCAGCCGGTTCACAGCGTGGCCTTCAGCCCCGATGGCAAACGGCTGGTCAGCGGCAGTGCGGACCGGACCCTGAGGGTCTGGGATGCCGGCACCGGCCAAGTCGTCCTCATCCTCCAGGGACATACTCAGCCGGTCAGCGGGGTAGTCTTCAGCCCGGATGGCACGCGGCTGGTGAGCAGCAGTGCGGACCGGACCCTGAAGGTGTGGGATGCCAGTACCGGTCCGGGGGTCCGCACCCTCCAGGGGCATGCCGATCTGGTCAGCAGCGTGGCCTTCAGCCCCGATGGCACGCGGCTGGTCAGCGGTAGTGCCGATCAGACGCTGAAAGTGTGGGATGCTCGCACCGGATTGGAGATTCTCACGCGCCAGGGGCATGCCGATCTGGTCAGCAGCGTGACCTTCAGCCCGGATGGCACGCGGCTGGCGAGCGGCGGCGGGGATCGGACCCTGAAGGTGTGGGATGTGCGCACCGGCCAGGTGGTCTTCACACTCGAGGGGCATACCGATCTGGTCACCAGCGTGGCGTTCAGTCCGGATGGCACGCGGCTGGTCAGCGGCAGTGCCGATCGGACGCTGAAGGTATGGAATGCCAGCACCGGCCTGGAGATCCTCACTCTCCAGGGGCATACCGACCTGGTCAGCAGCGTGGCTTTCAGCCCGGATGGCACACGGCTGGTCAGCGGCAGTGCCGATCAGACCCTGAGAGTGTGGGATGCGCGCACCGGCCGGGCAGTCCTCACGCTCAAGGGTCATACCGATCAGGTAACGAGAGTGGCCTTCAGCCCCGATGGCACACGGCTGGTCAGCGCCAGTGGGGATCAGACCCTGAAAGTATGGGAGGTGCGCACGGGCCAGGCGATCCTCACCTTTCAGGGGCATACCGACCCTGTTTGGAGCGTGGCCTTCAGTCCGGATGGCACGCGGCTGGTCAGCGGTAGTGCCGATCAGACGCTGAGAGTGTGGGATGCGCACACGGGCCAGGCGCTCCTCACCCTTCACGGGCATACGGGTTCCGTTGGGAGTGTAGCCTTCAGTCCCGATGGCAGACGGCTGGTCAGCGGCAGCCGGGATCAGACCCTCAAAGTGTGGGATACATCTACGGGCCAGGAAAAGAACCTGGCCGAGGCGGGTCGTTGAGACCAAAAACGACCGTTGCTCCACTCCGAGGATTATGCTTGACAGCGTCCCTCTTCAGTCTTGCAATAGACTCATCGATGTCCCTTGGCTTGACCTGTCCACATACTGGAGCCAGTGCCATGATTCGTACAAGGTTTGTCCGTCGACGCAGGTGGTGTGGGTTTACCCTGATTGAGCTGCTGGTGGTGATTGCCATCATCGCCGTGCTCATCGGCTTGTTACTCCCAGCCGTGCAAAAGATCCGCGAGGCTGCCAGCCGCATGAGCTGCACCAACAACCTCAAGCAGATCGGCCTGGCCCTGCACAACTATCACGATACCAACAGCAAGTTCCCGCCCGGCGGCGTGACCAACGGTGGATGCTGTAGTACCCCGAGCGGGGCGAACTGGGCGATTTATATCCTGCCCTATATCGAGCAAGACAACCTGTATAAGCAATACGACTTCACCATCCCGAACGAAGCCAACGCCGACCCCAAGCGTCCCATCTCCGTGGTGCGTCAGATCGTCAAGACGTACAACTGTCCCTCGGATCCCAACATCAACCAGGTGATGGTCCCGGCGAGCGGCCCCGGCAATACCCTTGGCTGGCAGTGGGCCACCGGTTCCTATCGCGGCGTGGCAGGGGTGACGGATGGAACCCAGTGGTTGGATGCTGACTGCGGGCGCAACACCCCGCTGGGCTGGAGAGGCGTACTGCACACCATCTACGATGCCAACTCGCCGATCCAGTTTACGGGTTCCGCTCCGAAGACGGTCAATACCGCCTGGGGACAGGTGATTGGCAACAGCTCGCCTCTACCTTACGGCAACGCTGAAAAAATCTCGAGCATCACGGACGGACTTTCCAATACCATCGTGGTCGGCGAATACACCACGCGGACGACGATCAACCGTACGACCTTCTGGGGCTACACGTATACGTCGTTTGCCCTGTCGGAGGTGGTGCTACCCCCGCAGTCGCGGCAGCTCCTCAACAGCTTTGATGCCTGTAGCGCGATCATCATCCCTGGCTTCACAAACTCCAACAACCCCTGCAAGCGCGGCTGGTCCAGTTTCCATCCCGGCGTCATGAACTTCCTGGTGGCCGACGGGTCGGTGCGTTCGATCAGCACGAACGTGGATATCTTGCAGCTAGCCGCCATGGCGACGATCTCCAACGGGGAAATCGTTACGGTCCAGTGAGGCAGAAACAACTGGCGCAGACTTTACGAGCCCGCGGCGCGAGCGCGGAGGTTGCGGCTTCCGCTCGCGCTGCGGGCTCGTACAAGTTGTTCCCTTTCGCCACTCTTAAAAAGTGAGGAATCTCTCGATGCGGCTGCGCGTTTTCGTGGCACTCGTGCTTGTCGTGGTATTCGGCTGTAGCAGCCAACCGTACCAGGTGGCTCAAGTATCGGGGCGCGTAACCCTGGACGGCAAACCCCTCCCGAAGGCGTCGGTGACCTTCGTGCCCATGGCTTCCAAGGACAACCAGGCTCCTGGGCCAACGGCGGCGGGCCTCACCGACGCGGATGGACGGTTCAAGGTGGAAGTCGACTCCCGCGACCCCCGCAAGGCGGGCGCCGTCGTGGGCAAATGCCGCATCTACATCACCACGGTGATCGGAGACGCCCCAGCCGATGACCGCGACGCGGGCGGGCCCGTGAAGCGAATCAGGGACAAGGTCCCCGAGAGGTACAACATGAAGACCGAACTCGTTTTCGACGTCCCTGCCGGTGGCACCGATCAGGCGAATTTCGATCTGAAGTCGCACTGAAAGGCCAATGCAGGATGGCAGGTTCTTTCTTGTTGGCCGGGCGCCGGCTGGCAAACGGCTCTGGTTCATCAAAAGGGGCAGCACGCTTCGTCTCGCTTGCTAGTGCAGGAACAAGCGACCTCTTGTTCGTAGAACGGATTTCAATCCGTTCGGGCGGGCGGAACGGAATGAATTCCGTTCTACGGTCGAACAACAGGTCCCTTGATCCTACACTAGGACAAGCGGAATCCTTCGCCACGGTTGAGCTTGGGCCCTGGGTCACTTCTTTCCTTTTTTGTTGCTTTGGCAAGACGCGGTCGCTCTAATTCTTGCTGGTGGAGGTTGCCCACGGACCGCTCCACGGACGTCGGCGTTGAGTAGCCGCTACCCCGTCCTTTCCCCTCATGGGCTGTGAAACGCCCTCGTCATCTGCCCTCGGAACGACCCGGCAGGGCCGCGCCCTCTCCGGAGTGGCTTTACCTCCGTCGTCCGCAGGGAGCGTGGGGATCCATTCGCCTCCGTCCTCGTCTCCACCGATTCATCGGCCCCGGTGGATGGGATCCGACCCCCCGTCGCGCAAGAGGAAGTGCATCCCATGAGGCCGGCTGATTGGCAGAATACGCCGTTCACGCTCCCGCTCTTGCTGATCGGGCTGCTCTGCGGTTGGTCGGCGTACGTCGGTTGGCGCCGCCGGGCCTTCCCCGGGGCCGCCTCTTTCGCCGTGCTCATGGCTGCGCTGGCCGGCTGGGCCCTCGTCAACCTCGTGGAAAAGTCCCTCGTCAACCAGGACCTCCGCCGGGCGGTGTCGGCTTTCGTCTATGTGTTCATCGTCACCGTCCCGGGAGCGTGGCTGGTCTTCGCGGCGCGCTTTGCGCGCCCAGACCGGCGGCTGTCCCCCCGGGTGATGGCCCTCCTGTTCCTCGAGCCGGTTCTGGTCCTGGGCCTGGTCTTCACCAATTCCTCCCACGGCCTCTTCCGCACCGCCACCGAGATGAGAACAGACGGCCCCTACACCATCATGGTGATCACGCAAGGCCCGTTGTTCTACGTCAACGCCGCCTACACCTACTTGCTTTTCGTGGCCGGGGCCATCCTCCTGGTGGCGAGCGTGGCCCGCCGGCCCGGCGGGACCGGGGGCCGGATCGGGTTCGTGCTTGGGGCGATGTTAGTGCCCCTGCTGGGGAACATCTCCTATGTCTGCCACCTCCAGCCCGCGTGGCTGACCGACCTGACGCCGGTCTATTTCGCCGTGCCCGGGCTGGCCACCGCCTGGCTGCTCTTCCGGGTTCGGCTCTTCGACGTTCGGCCGATCGCCCGGGATTTCGTCCTGGATTGCCTGGATGACGCGGTCTTCGTGCTCGACACCCACTTGCGCATCCTCGACGCGAACCCGGCGGCGCGGTCGCTGCTGCCGGACCCCCAGCGAGTGCGGCAGCAGCCGCTGGCGGAGGCCCTGCCGGAGCTGGGCCGGTGTCTTTCGACACCTAACCGTGCCAGCAAGGGTACCACCGAAATCCAGCTTCGCCTGGCCGGGGCAGAACAGTTCTGGGACGTGCACCTCCTGCCGCTGACTGACCACGATGTGCTGGTCGGCGTCCTGGTCCGCCTGGCCAACGTTACCGAACGGAGGCGGGCCGAGGCCGAGTTGCAAGAGGCGGAAAGCCGCTTCCGCCAGCTGGCGGAGAACATCCACGGGGTCTTCTGGATAGCCGACTCCCTGAAACCTCAGATGCTCTACATCAGTCCCGCCTACGAAGAGATCTGGGGGTGCACCTGCCAGAGCCTCTACGAACAGCCCCAGTCCTTTCTGGAGGGCATCCATGTCGAGGACCGGGAGCGCATCCGTGACACGATCCAGAGACAGAGCCGGGGAGAGTACACCAACGAAGAGTACCGGGTGGTGCGGCCGGACGGCTCCGCCCGTTGGGTATGGGACCGGGGCTTCCCCATCCGGGATCAGGCCGGGCAGGTCTACCGAGTCGGCGGGATTGCCGAGGATGTGACGGCGCAGAAGCAGGCTGAGGAGGCCGTGGCGTCGAGCGAGCGGCGCTTTCGCGCCTTGGTGGAGAATAGCTGGGACGGGGTGAAGCTGGTCAGTGGCGAGGGAACCATCCTCTACACCAATCCGGCCACCCAACGGAATTTGGGTTACCCCGCGGAGGAACTCGTCGGCCGCAACAATTTCGAATGGATGCACCCGGAGGACCAGCCGGCCATGAAAGCTCTCCTGGCCCAACTCCGGCACGAGCCCGGAGGAAGCCGGATGGCCCAGTATCGGATCCGCCATCGGGACGGCTCGTGGCGCTGGTGGGAGAGCGCGGCCACGAACCTGCTCGCCGATCCGTCCGTGCGCGCTATCGTCGTGAATTATCGGGACATCACCGAGACCAAACGCCTGGAAGAGGAACTCCGGCAGCGGGCCGAGCAATTGACGGAGGCGGACCGGCGCAAGGACGAGTTTTTGGCCATGCTGGCCCACGAGCTGAGAAACCCCCTCGCCCCCCTCCGCAACGGCTTGGAGATTCTGAAGGTGCCCGGCGCGGGCGGCGAGCACATCGAGCCAGCCCGTCAGATGATGGAGCGGCAGGTCCAGCAGCTGGTACGGCTCGTGGATGACCTGTTAGACGTGGCCCGCATTACCCGCGGCAAAATCCAGCTCCATAAAGAACCTGTGGAACTGGCGCCGGCGGTTGCCCGGGCCCTCGAGACCAGCCGCCCGCTCATCGACGCCCGCAAGCAGGAATTAACGGTTTCCCTTCCCCAGGAGCCGCTGCGGCTGGAGGCCGACCTGACCCGGTTGGCCCAGGTGATCGGTAATCTCCTGAACAATGCCGCCAAGTATACCGGCGAAGGTGGCCACATTTGGCTGACGGCGGAGCGGCAGGGCAACGAAGTGCTTGTGCGGGTCCGGGACACCGGCATCGGCATGACCGCGGAGATGCTCGCGCGCGCCTTTGACCTGTTCGCCCAGGCGGACCACGCGCTGGACCGCTCCCAGGGAGGGCTGGGCATTGGCTTGACGCTGGTGCGGCGCCTGGTCGAGCTGCACCACGGCAGCGTGCAAGCCCTCAGCGACGGCCCCGGGAAAGGCAGCGAGTTTGTGGTGCGCCTTCCCGTCTTACAACAACCCCCATCCGAAAGCCTAGTCCCGAAGGAGAGGGAGAGTCCCTGGCCTTCACGGCGCGTCCTGGTCGTGGATGATAACGTGGATGCCGCCGAAAGCCTCGCGGTGTTGCTGCGGATGGCCGGCCATGAGGTCTACACCGCCCACGGCGGTCTGGCGGCCCTGGAAGCGGCACAGGTTCATCGGCCGGAGGTCGTCCTGCTGGACCTCGGCATGCCGGGGATGGACGGTCTCGAAGTCGCTCGCCGGCTGCGTCAGGACCTCGGCCTGAAGGACACGTTGCTGCTGGCGTTGACGGGCTACGGCCACGAGGAGGACCGTCGCCATTCCCAGGAAGCGGGGTTCGATGCCCACCTGGTCAAGCCGGTGGACCTGGATACCCTGCACACGCTGCTGGCTCAGGCGCCAGCCCTCGCGCCCGGCTACTAAGGTTCGTGCCATGGACTGGTGCTATCATTTCTGACCAAACCGGGCCAAGAAGGACAAACGTATACTCGACGCGGGATGGTTTGACCTAAGCCCGACGCGCCAGTGAGGGGATGTTCCCTCGCTGGCGCGTCGGGCTTAGGTCAATTTGGGTAAGGATATTAGGATCACTAATATCGTGTTCCCGTTTTTTCGTTGACAGCAGCGCCACGACATGATAAGCCGGGGCAAAATACCGTTGCTTTCGGACTCGCCTACGCAACTGGCCACCCTGGGATTCCAGGGCCTCTCGCAGAATGCAGGCGGGCATCCCCTGGGCCGGGCCTTGCCATCTGTCCCGTCGGGATAGGTATCGCGTCCCGCTCCAGCGAATCCTGTGATGGTTGTTCCGCCCACAGTACAGGAAGTCTGCCATGAACCGATGTTGTAGCAGGCACAGGCTCCGCGAGTGGGTCCTCCTCACTACCCTGGTCTTGGCCGCCCTTGTGGTCAGCGGCTGCGGCGACAGCGGACCCAAACGGTACGAGATCTCGGGTAATGTCACCCTCAAGGGCAGTCCGATCGAAGAGGGCATCATCCAGTTCGAGCCCATGGACAAAGGCCCCACGATGTCCGGCGCCTCCGTCCTGAAGGGCAAGTACTTCATCCCCAGGGACAAGGGACTCGCGGCCGGCAAATACCGGGTCAGCCTCTACGCGGGGGATGGCACCTCGGGAGAAGGCATGGCTGGCATCACCGCGACCGCGGATCCGAAACCGCCGAAGGGATTTCGGGGCAAGGGCATCGAGCGCGTTCCGCCCGAGTACAACACGAAGAGCACGCTCGTGCGCGAGGTCACCGCCAGCGGGCCGAATAAGGTCACTTTCGATTTCGAAGTTCCGTGAGGCTGGGTGCGGTCCCGGCCTTGAGCCCTAGTCTTTTGTTGTCCTTTTTTGGAAGGAGGGCAGCTATGCGCGTTCGTCGTCGAGGATTCACCCTCATCGAATTGTTGGTCGTGATCGCCATCATCGCGGTGCTGATCGGCTTGCTGCTGCCGGCGGTCCAGAAAATTCGCGAGGCCGCGGCTCGCATGAGCTGCACCAACAACCTCAAGCAGACCGCCTTGGCCATGCACAACTACCACGACAGCTACGGGAAGCTGGCGCCGGGCGTCGGCCCCTACGGCTGCTGCTGGGGTACCTGGCAGATGTACCTCCTGCCGTACATCGAACAGGACAACATGTTCAAGGCGTACAAGAACCTGTCGGGCAATGACGACACCGGCCTGCGCTATGGCGGCGGAACCAACGACACCCTGGTAACCAGTAACCGGGTCAAGACCTGGACCTGTCCCAGCGATACCCCGAACGCGCCCATTGGCTCCCCGCCGATCACCAGCCACAACTACGCCGTCAACTACGGGAATACCAGCTATTACCAGGCGGCGTTGAACGGCGTTCCCTTCGGCGGGGCACCGTTCAACGGCTATCCCTCCGCCTGGCTGACCCCCAGTGCGGCGATGCTCGCCGAATATGGGCAGAACCATCCCGATCATGACCTGCACGGTAAATATGGCCCCCTCGCAGGCCTAGCGCAGCCGCTGGCGAATGTCACGGACGGCACCTCCAACACGTTCATGCTGGCCGAGGTGATCCAGGGACAGGGTCAGGATTTGCGCGGCTTTAGTTGGTGGGGTGGCGCCAGCGGGTTCACGACCTGGAATCCGCCCAACGCGAACGCGCCGGACGTGGTCATGGGCGGCATCTGCAACGTCGCCGCCACCTATAACATCCCCTGCACCACGATTTCGACCAATGCCCTGCCGCGCATGATGGCCGCGCGCAGCAAGCACGCCGGCGGCGTCAATACCGTCTTCTGCGATGGCCACGTGAGCTTCGTGTCGAACAACATCGACATCAACATCTGGCGGGCGCTCAGCACGGCCAAGGGCGGGGAGGTCATCAACGCCAGTAACTTCTGAGATTCGGGATCCCGTGGTGCAGGCGGCTCGCCTGCTCGGAGGAAACGCCGGCGCGCCGCCTGCACCACGCGGTGAGAGAAGACACTCGACACAAAAGGCCCAAGGACGACACGGGCGGGCGCTGGCCGTTCCCGTGTCGTCTTTGGTCTTTTTTCTTCACCAGGTTGCCGGCACTCCCGTTCGCCACTCGCACAAAGTGAGGAATTCTTCGATGCGGCAGCGCTTTGTCGTTGGACTCGGACTCGTCCTGGTATCAGAAGACCGAACTCGTTTTCGACGTCCCTGCCGGCGGCACCGATCAAGCGAACTTCGATCTGAAGTCGCGTTGAAAGGCCAATGCCAGACGGCAGGTTATTTCTTGATTGGGTTGCCTTTGATTCGTGCATTTGCTGCCAGCGAACGGGGCAAAGTCACGCAATTCTTCCAGATGCTCGCGGGAAAGCTGACTTCTGCTATCAGCGCATACTGCTGTCAAGAAAGGACTTGCTTCCGAATCCAGGAACGGCAGCAGGCCAGGAAACGATTGGCACGCGCTGTGCTCTATAGCCTGCTGTGCGAGAACGGCACGCACGAAGAACAGACCGGCCCGCACGCCTTGGGAGAGGGGTGTAGCGGGTCGGTCATTCTTTGGATACGGGAATAGAGTGTACCAGAAACTGCCCCGTTGTCTAGTGGGCACTGGTTGATTTTTCCGTGTCTGGCGAAGCGCGCCCACACCACGACCCCCATTCTGCGAGCGCAGCCGCGCCCAAATCACACTTAACAAGAGCGAGAAGATGCATAAAGGGGGCATAGCTCGTTTGCAGCAACGAGCCGCGTCCCCTTTCACGCTCACGTCTTTGACTTGTTCGTAGGGCGCCAGTGCGGCTATCAATCACCCATATCAACAACGACATTGGGGGTGTTCACAATCGTATTCATGCCGCTGCACGCCTCGAGCTTGGCGTACAGAGCCTTGAGCGTGCTGACGCCATCGCCCAGGATGTTCATGGTCAGGTTGTTGTTCCCGTCGCCCACTTCCACTTTGGTTCGCAGCCGGCCGGTGCTACCCGCGTCCACCGTGTAGTTGTTCGTCACGGTGTTGTTGCCATCGCCGCTCTCCAATCGGGTACTTAAACTGCCGTTCAGCGCGCCGGTAAAACCAAAGTTGACGGTGCTGTTGCCGTCACCGGTCTCGATGTTCACGCTCGCACTGGCCTTGGCGGCGATGGAGCCAAGGGTGGCCGAGACGTTGTCGTCGCCGCCACCTGTCTGCACGCCGACCCCCAGTCTTCCCCCAGCGGCAACTCCTTGGGAGAAGTCGAGTGTGATCGTGTCATTGCCCGCGCCGGTCTCGATGCCCAGGAATTCCCGAGTCTGAAGCGGATTGGTGAGGCTGTAGTTAATCGTATCGCCGCCACCGTGCGTATCCACATAGATCCGGTGAATGTTTGAGCCACTGACTGACTTGCCGTCGATGTTCGCCGTGACGTTGCCGCTGCCGTCATCCTGGATGGCAACGGTGTTGGCGGCGGCATCACCACGAATGAACAGTACCTGGCCTCGGACGCCGATGCTCACGCTGGGACACCAGCGTGCTTCGAGGGACTCCACTGCGGGAAGGAAGCGACGAGTCGAATTGTGACGAACCATGCGCATGACTTTCCTCCAGAAACGGAGAATGCGAATGAGAGGTGAGGGGGGATGCGAGTCGTTCCGGGAATACTGGGACCCTAGCACACACAAACGGACTCGGCAAATGAATCCGCACAATCGCGGATTCGGGGCGCGCGCGAAACGGCAAGCACCCGCGCGGGGAACGAGAAGGGAAGACGTCCGCGCGAAAAAAGTATAGAACGGAGACAGTATCCATCCCCCCGTTTACGTTTCGCGGAGGCCCCCCATGGTCGTGGGCTATCACCTGATCTGGACCGCCTACGGCTGGTGGCTGCCGAATGATCCGCGCGGCAGTAGCTCGCACGAAATCCGTGTCGAGCGCATTGCCGACCTGGGAGAGCTGCACCACGGGCGCAAGGCCGTGCAACCAAGTTCGCCGGAACTGCGGCGGTTCTACGACAACGCTCGAAGTGCGCTGAAACACGAATTGCTCACCTTCTCCTCCGAAGCGGTGGCAGTCATTGCCGACGCCTTTGCGGCCGTCATCGCCGAGCGAAATTACACCTGCTACGCCTGCGCGCTCATGCCCGATCACGTCCATGCCCTGATCCGCAGGCACCGCGACAAGGGGGAAGAGATGATCGCTCACCTACAAGCGAGGAGCGGAGAGCGATTGATCGCGGCCGGGGCGAGAAACGCGAAGCACCCCGTATGGGGTGGGCCAGGGTGGAAGGTATTCCTCAACGCCCGGTCCGACATCGAACGGGTGATCAACTACATTCGCAACAACCCGATCCAGACGGGCCTTCCCGAGCAAACGTGGGGGTTCGTCAAACCATACGATGGGTGGCTGCCTCGACCCGCGCGCGAAACGTGAACGGAGCGCGCGAAACGTGAACGGATTTACGTTTCGCGCAGGGTTGCAGACGGGCGCGCGACACGGTAACCTCGACCAACGGATGTGCGGCGATGGGTGGGAAGGATGTCTTGTGAAAAAGGCACGCAGTATGCGGTTATTTTCGAGACGCGAGTTCGGTCGATCCTGTACCGGCGCCACGGCCGCCGTACTGGCCACTGGGTTCGCCTCCGCGGGCGCACCTGGCGAACCGAGGGCGAAGGGATTCCCACCCGGTCGCTTTGTGGACGTGCACACGCACCTCGGCCAGACCTGGAACACCACGGCGGAATTGACCGCGAGCGGACTCTTGAAGTGGATGGACGCCCACGACGTTGCCCAGGCCGTTGTGTTGCCGCTCGTTTCCCCGGAATCGTCGAGTTACCTACTGACGACCGACTTCGTGCTGGCTCAGACGAAACCGCATCGCGACCGCCTAATTCCCTTTTGCTGCGTCGATCCGCGCACCAGCTTTACGGGCGGCCGCAAGGCATTGCCGGGCATGCTCAAGCGGTATGTGGATCTGGGCGCGAAAGGGTTTGGCGAACACAAGCCGGGCGTCAAGATCGACGACCCGCGGAACATGG
>JBGQLF010000148.1:0-11638 GCA_041499985.1 Gemmataceae bacterium | reverse complement strand
TCCTCGCCGCCAGCGAGGAGGGTGACTGGCCACTGGAGTACACGGAATCCATCTACCTTTCCCACATGTTGGCACACCAGTGGTTTGGAGGCATCGTCAACTATCGCAGCGTCTCGCAGGCCTGGCTCAACGAGGGCTTTGCCATCTTGCTGGACTCGCTCTGGACTAGCCACACCGATTCGCCGCACCGATTTGCCTGCAAGATGTGGGAAACCGCTCAGCAGATCGCCCGCTTTGACTCTAGCGAGACGGGCAAACCGCTGGTGAACCGCAACCTGGAGGATCCCGAGGAGATTTTCAATTTCGACGGCTCCAAGATTTACGACAAGGGGGGCTGGGTCCTGCACATGCTGCGGCACCAGCTCGGCGAAGAGACATTCTGGCGGGGAGTCGCCGCGTATTTGCGCAAGCACCAGTGGCAGGCCGTCGAGACCAGTGATCTCCGGCGCGCCCTCGAAGAGGTCTCCGGTCGCGACCTGGAACAGTTCTTTCAGCAGTGGGTGTACGGCCATGGTGTGCCGCGTCTGGAGGTGGCGTATGCCTGGGATGGGGCGGAGAAACGGGCCAGGATTACGCTACGGCAGACGCAGAAGATTGACGCCGTCACACCCGCCTTCACTTTTCCGCTGGAGATCCTCTTCCGCGTCGGCAGCGAAGACAAAAACGTGACGGTGAGCGCCAGCCAGCCACGCCACGAATGGACCTTTGACTTGCCAACCGAGCCGACGTTCGTCTGCGTGGATCCCAAAGGAGGTCTCCTGAAAACCCTGGCGCTCAAAGTTCCCCTGGCCATGGTGTGCGGCCAGGTGCAGAGTGGCCCCACCGCGCTGGCCCGTCTGATGGCGGCGGAGGACCTAAGCGGACAATCTCATCCCCAGGCGATCGAAGTCCTGGAGCAAGTGCTGGGCAACGATGCGGAGTTCTGGATGGTACGGCAGGCGGCAGCTCGTGGACTGGGGAAAATGCAGACGGAAGCCGCGCTCCAGGCTCTGCTGCGCATGCAGAAGCGGGGCATCGCCCAGCCGCGGGTGCTGGCCGCGCTCGTGGAGGCGCTGGGGAGCTATAGCGTCTCTGCGGAAGCACACGCAGCCGTGTTTCGGTACGCGGAGCCGAGCCAGCCCCTGTATGTGGAGATGGCCGCGGTGTCGGCTTTGGGCAAGCTGCGGGCTACCCCGGCATGGACCGAGAAGAGTATCGACGTTCTCCAGAAAGCCGCCCAGAAATCGAGGCGCCGTGCCGTTCGCGTTGCCGCCTTCAGGGCCTGGGCAGCTCTGGAGGATCCACGGACGTATGAAGCCGTGTTGGTTCTGGCCCAGCCCGGTCAGGACGATGAACTGCGCAGCCAGATCATTCCCATCCTGGGACGGCTGGGACGTCACGAGAGCTTGCGCGAGCGCACGCGGGCCGTGCTGACAGCGTGGTTGTACGATCCGGATGCCTCCACCCGAGCAGCGGCCGTGGCAGGGCTCGGTGCCCTGGCCGATCCGCGAGCGCTGGCCGATCTGGAGCAGGTCGAGCACAGCGCCCGCGAGGAGAGTCTGCGCGAAGCCGCGCGCGAAGCGCTGGCGGCGATCCGGCGCCCGGAGAATCCCAAGCAGACAACCACCGCGCTGCTCGAGCGGTTGACAGCTCTCGAGAAGCGGAACCAAGACCTCGTCAAGCGAATCCAAGAACTTGCGGACGAGCTCAACGCCCTCAAGGAATCCGCTAAACCGAAAACGGACAAACCCAGGGGACAGAAATGAAAGGGATCGCTGAACGGCTTGAACTCCGGCATAGGAGTCGCCAGGCCCATGCTCTAGGGGCTGGGCAACCTGGTGCAGATCCAGGAACCGAGTCATCCTTGGTCCAATTCCGGACTGCGCGTGGTGATCTTCTGCTCTAGTTCCCCCCAGCGCTTCTTCGTCATGCGCACCGAGGGTGAACGCACGCCTTCCAGGAGCCTGGCATCCAAGTTCGCCTTCTGGGCCTTGCGTTTTTGCAGATCGCGGATGACGGCCAGCAGGAATTCGCTGACTGTGCCATAGCCCTCCCGGGTCGCCTGCTCTTCGACGAAGGCTTTCATCGACTCCGGCAGGGAGATGTTCATCGTCGCCATGCGGATCTTCCTCCTCAACGGTACTCTACCATGCCCTGGCAAAGTTTGCCAAGCATAGTCCACTACCAGCATTGCACAAGGAGGGGCAACGGGTTTTCTACTGTCAACAAGCCTCAGAGGCAGGGCACCACTGCCGGCTTGGCCGAACCGGCCCAGGCGGCAGTGGTTTGTCGTCAGAAGAACCGATTATGCACACAAATCCAGTCCCAGTCCTGTTTGTCCTCCGAGAGGAACACGTCACTCAGGCCGATCCGTGGCCGTGCCATTTGTGCGCACCCCGAATGTAGCCTATCCTTCAGCGGCCAAGCCCTTCCCCGCAACTGGAGCAGCGACCGTGGAGATCCTGACAAACGTGTTGCACAATCTGGCGGTGGCCTTGCTGACGCAGGCCGGGACCAACGCCGTCCAGTGGCTGGTGGGAAAACTAAAGCAAGACGACCCCGAGCGGAAGGCCGAAGAGATTCAGCATCTGTTACAAAACCTGGGCTGCGTCACGGAGGGCACGATTCGCAAGCTGGTGCAGAGCGCCGCGCAAGGCAAGGGCCGCATCCCCAGGGAACGCCAGGAGGAGGTCATCGCCCTCCTGGTAAACCTGACCCGCGGCGCCCGCTTCCTGACCACGCAAGGGGCGCCGCGAAGCACCTACCTGCGCTGCGAGAGCCTACTCGATCAGCTACTCGGCAACCTTCAGCCACAGCGAAAATACGGCGAGAAAGTCGCCATTGGCAAGGATTGGGTGCTGGAGCGGTACCTGGGCATGGGGACCTTCGGCGAGGTATGGATGGCGCGCAGCCAGTTCACCAAGCTCCCGCCACGGGCTTTCAAGTTCTTCACGCGGCCGGACGCGCAAGAGTGGATCCGCCGGGAAAAGGATGGTTTTTCGGCAGTCATCGACCGACTGGGACATCACCCTCACCTCATCACGTTTCATGATGTCGCGATCGAGAATCAGCAGCGGCCTTATTTGGAGCTGGAATATGTCGGCGGCGGCTCCTTGGAAGATTGGATCGTCGAAGACGCCTCTCGTCGACCGATGCTGGACAAGCAAACGATCATCCGCGGCGTGGTGCGTGGCCTGGCCAAAGCCCACGAGCAGCAGATCTATCACCGGGATCTGAAGCCGGCAAACATCCTCCTTACCGAACCGCCCGATGTGCAGGCCAAGATCGCCGACTTCGGCCTGGCGACGATCGGCGCGGAGAACCCTCTCGCGGCAACGGCCAATGCTTCCGAGGCGATCCAGGTCGGCACTTCGATGTACCTCCCGCCCGAGGCGCAGCAGGTCTTCATCCAGCGGCCCCCGGCCCAGGATGACGTCTTCGCCGTGGGCGTGATCTGGTACCAACTTGTCGTGGAGCGGCTGGAGCGGCCGCCGTATGACTTCGCCGATGAATTGCGGAAGTACGGACAAGATTCGCACACGATCCGACTGATCTCACGCTGCCTGGCCCATCCCGGCCGGCGGTTCAAAGACGCCACCGAGTTGGCGGAAGAACTGGACGACACGGCCCTGCCGGTCTGGAAAGTTCCCGCCGGGTTCTATGACGTGCAGTACCTCGTCCGCGAGTACCTGAGCACGGCGCCGAAGTGAGCCTTGGATAAGCGGGTCGGCGAGGAGAACGGAAGTCTGTCCCAGAACCGCCACCATCCGCAAGCGACTTTCTCCGGCAAAACAGGTCGCTTCCAGATGGTGGCGGCCCACTTCATTGCCCCTATCGTATCTCCGGTCACGCCAGCCGCAGGTCTCGGTTCAGTTCCTCCTTGCTGACCAGCGGACTCTGCACGCGGTTCAGGCCACCGCCTTGCTTGTACAGCAGGTCGCCGCGGCCGAGGAGGTGTGCCCCTTCCGTCGTGTCCAAGACAATCCGCGAATCGGCTTCGCTGGCCACTTTCAGGCAGATGCGCCCTGGCAAGTTACTACGGAGCTGCGGCGGGAACACACCCGGGGCTTCCGGCCGCTGCGTCGCCAGTACCAGATGAACTCCCGCCGCCCGTCCTTTGGCGCCGATCCGTTTCAGAGGGGCTTCCAGAGACTTTTTAGCTTGCTTGTCCGCCATTAAGTCGGCGAACTCATCCACGATGATCACGATGCGAGGCAACACGTCTGGCCCCTGGAGCTCTGCGATGTTTTCCAGTTGTCGCTCCTGGAGCAGTTCGAAACGCTGTTCGGTGTCCTGGTAGCACAGGTCGATCAGCGGCAGGGCTTCCTCGACGCTGTACGCCACGGGGCGCAAGAGGTAGGGGGTGTGATGATGGCCAAAATTGAACGTCACTCGCTTCGGATCGATGAAGACGAATTGGATCTGTTCGGGGCTGAGGCGGTGTGCCAGGGCAGCGACCATGGCCTTGAGGAATTCGCTCTTGCCGCTGCCAGTGGTGCCAGCCACGAGGAGGTGGCAGGTGCCCGGGTCGGCGAAGTTGCTCCAGTGGGTCTTGCCGGCCACATCACGGCCAACGGGAAAGATCGGCTCGGCCTCTTTGCCCGCTGGTGGCCCAGCCAGCACGCCAGCAAGGGGGACAGTCTGGCGGTCTGGCCGCTGGATATCGACGCTGATATAACCGGCTTGCGAGGCAATCAACGGCTGAACCTCGAGGTTGAGGTGAATCTTCAGGTCAATACCCTTGTCGCTAATCTTCTTGAAGGTGGTCTTGTGGCCGGCAGGCCGCACTTTGAGTCGGATAAAGGTGGGGCCGATTTCTACTCCGTCTGGTTGGACCGGCTGACCCCACAGTTCGAGCTTGGTGACCAATTCCGCCAGGCGCTGCTCGGCCCACGTCGGCGTTGGATCCGCCGTTTTCGTTTCCGGCGATTCCGTGCCGCCCGGTGGCGTATGGCCGTTCGCTTGCCCGTTAGTCGGCTGTACCGTCCCCTCTGACCAGCCCGGAGGCGCGGAGCATTCCGAGGCCCGTGTGGGTCCGACTGCACTCGATGTGTAGCCAGTGGTGATCGCGGTGCCCACGAGGGCCTCACTGACATGGGCCGGCTGTCGGACTAGCCGCGACGGCGGGGCCGGCTTGCGCCAGCCCGCCAGAGCCTTGAATAAGTCCAGGTTATCGAGGACAGCAGTCTTGAGGATCAGGTCGCGGCAGTCGTGAACCGACAGACTCTGTTCGCCCAATTGCAATTCCTGGGCTTCGGCCTTGTCCAGGAAACGCAACAGGCATTCCAGACGCTCATAAGTGGGCCCGTTCTCCTCCAGGGAGAAGACGCGCAGCTTGCCCTGGCGTTGGGCTTCGTCGAACTCGGCCCGCGCGTTTTTCCCCATGTGGAAATCACTCTTGGCATGGACCAGCAGGGTGCCAGCCACTGCGTGGCTGGCCACGGCTTTCTTCAGGGCTAGGTAGTACCACCGGAACTGGTTGCCGTTATCGAGCTTGGTTACTGGTACAAGGACTGCGAACGATTCCTTCCCGGCAATGAGATCGACCTTCAAGCCGTACCTGTTACCCTGGTCCGTGGCCTGCAAGACAATTTCTTGCAGATTCTTCACACAGAAGCCAGCCAGCGGATGTTTCATGTCCTGGGCCAGCCGTAGGGCCTCCTTGACAGCTCGATATAGCCTCGCTTCTTGTTGATCGTTGGGACACTGCTGGCAGCGGATTACTTCCAGTTCACGGTTCCATTCGTGGACGAAGAGGAGGTCGCAGTCCTTCATATCCGAACTTTCCTTGTTCAGGATAATCAATTCGTCCCGACCCCTTTCTAGCCAACTGTCGAAGGCACTGGCGCAGTGCTGGATCAATCCTCGTGGCCCCGGACAGTTGTCCCGGGCCCAGCGTACCAGGGAGCCTTCGTCGAACGGCCACGTTCGCCCACGCTCAGGCCGTGCCGCTGGCCAGTCCGCCAACCGGCGGTGGACGACCTCTACAGCTTGGTGGTCGGTGAGGGTGTCCAGCTTAATCTGCTTGAGCCGCTGGACGAATGGCAGATACAGTCTGTCGCGCATTGAAGCTAGTTGCAGGCTGCTTATCACAATCTGGATAGGTACCGCCTGCAAGAGTTCTATCAGCTCAGCGCCAAAATCGTGCGACAACTCCTTGTCCCGTAGGAGATGGTCGATCTGGTCCACACAGAGCACCAAGGGCAGCTCGTAGCGGAGCAGGGCGGCTATGGCCCCAAGCACTTCAAAGGCAGTGGGTGGCTTCTCGGTTAGTCCCAGGTCTTCCAGGTCGTTTTCCGGTAAGGACTCGCCGCGCAGCCAGCGGCGCACGGTTGTAGCCGCAGGCGACCAGGCCAGGACCAGTGCCCTCACGACGTCTCCGCGCTCGTCCGGGAACGCCGGGATGATCGAGGCAGCTAACTTCAGGAATGGCTCCATCTGCCGCACGCTAGCCACGATCTCCAGGGCGACCTGGGAGTCCTCTTGCAAACGCTGCCCAAGGTGGTGATAGCTGCGAGCGACGGATGGCGGGAAAGAAGTAAAATACTCCAGCATCGACGAATGACAAAACTGCGCCAATAACTGCGCCACGAACGGATGCTTCTCCCCTGACCGCGAGCGAAACAGCCTCTCCACCGCGTGCCAGCGGATGTGCTCCAGTCGCTGGCGTGGGTCGTCGAAACCCGACACGAAAATGAAGAACACCTCCTGAGCGAGTCGGTGGGCGATGCGGCCAAACAGGTGAGTCTTGCCATAACCAGCCGGCGCGAAGAGGACTGCGATGGGCCGATTTGAATCAAGCACAGCCCGCCCGCGCATCCGGCGGATCTCCTCGACCAGCCAGTCCGTAGGCTTGGCGTTGAGCGAGGGCACATCCCAAGCCGGTTGGAAGTCCTGATCGGAGTTCAGCCAGCTGGTGCGAAACGGATTCTCCATTGTGGCGCTATTCATTGGCCCCCTCCAGGTAGAAGAACGTTTCGTTCACGCCAGCAATGGATTCGGTGAGTTGCTCCGCAGTCGCCTCACACAGATCGCTGATGGGAATCATCCGCACTCGCTGCTCGTGACGGAGTCGGCGGATTTCCGGATTGAGTACGTCATGGCCTGCTGCCTCCGGCCCGAAGCGGGCGGCGATCCGCTGGCGGACCTTGTAAATTGGCACCATCGGGTCCTGCTGCTCGCGCCGGAGCTTCTCGAACTCTTCGAAGATCGCACTTGCGAAATCCTGCGGAATGATTGGCTTCCCGTTCTCATGTGCGTGCAGCGGTGGCTGCGGATGGTCAAGCGCTTTCTCCAGGGGTCGCAGCTGGGGAACCGGTGTTGGCACCGGTGAGGGTGGCGAAGCCTGCTGGGCCGCTGCTCGGCGGACGGCCGCAAATAGATCGTTGAGCATCTGTCCAGTCAGGCGGTAAAAGAGGACTTTGGGGTACTGCGGGAGGTTGCCCAACAACTCCTCGCCTGCCCCTGCTTCCCCAAGGCGGTAGCTCGCTCCCTTGCCGTGGCGGCGCACGCTGAGGAATCGCGGCGCCAACAGTTTTTCGACGTGGGTGAGGGCTACTTCGACCTCCTCCTTATCGGCCTTTGCATCCAGAGAGAAGGGAAGCCCTAAGTCTCTACGCACCTTCCGGGACAACTTCTTTTTCGCTTGGGATTTGGTGAGCTTTCCGTCCTTGGCGAGATAAACACACATCAGCAGAAAGGCCTTTTGATGGGAAAGTAATTGCTCGTTCATGAAACATCCTCAAATGCGCCGCAAAAAGCACCCCTTTAGTCTAGGCTAGGATTTGCGCCGGGCCCGTCTTTGCTTGGACAACCAATCCTGGAAGGTCTTTCTTCGCCCTCTGGCGGCGCAACCGGCGTTTTCCGCACCACAGGCCGGCCTGATCCTTGAGGTCTATTAGCTTCGAGGTCGTCGCCGTCGACGAGAGGTAATCAAGGGCGCTAACTGTTACCACGAAGGGCAAGAATGGAATCAGATGGAGAGGGTTATCGACCGCCGACATGACCGGTATTTTGAGCATGTCACGGACACCGAAACGGGGGCGGTCCTCCACCTGTGGGACGAACCTCATAATCCAGCATCGCGCGTGGTACGGTGGAGAGAGGTGGCTACACGACACCCCGAGTTCTTCCGAGTCGCTGGCCAGAACCTGGACTCTGTGTCTTTGGCCGCTCGTCGCGCGGCTGGCGAGACCGAGGCAGACCGCCGCCTGCCGCCAGAGTTCGTTTAGAGGCTGATGTAGACGGCTCGCGTAGGATGAGTTGACAGCCCACTCAAGGGGGCAACGGTTCAATAAGCCCACGGGCGAGGGAAAATCGGGGAAGGGGGCCGTTCGACGGCGCCTTGGGGATCGGCATCGGCGACCGTGTGAGCATGCTGGATGATGCCTGTACTCGGTGATCCGTCCCGAAGGCTGCGCCGGCATCTTCTGGACGGAAGCCAACGACCAGACCGAGCCGCTGGCCGCCGAGACCTTCGAACTGACCGCCAAGCGCCTGGCCCGGCGCGGCGTGCTTCCGGGCGGGATTCCTTTCACGCGGCCGGCAAGATTGGCTTTCACCGACCGTCCGCGTGAAAGGAAATGCAATCCATTCGGGCTTTGCTTGGTCTCTCGGCACGGATGCGACCTTGCGACGCAACCTGCGGACCGGTAAGCACTTCGCTTTTGGGCCTCAATTAAACATAAGAGTCATTATCGGACGTTGCCGTTCCAGGCTCGGATCGGCTGGGCGGCCGCGGTCTGGCGGCGGTCCTAGGAGCAACGTCCGATAATCGCTGTTATGTTTAATTGTTGGCCGGACCGCTGCGGTCGCCGACGCTCTACCCGGAGCCGATTCCGGTGATCCGGTCAGAAACGTCACCCATGCTGCGTAAGAGCCTTCTCTGAACCGCCGTATAGGAATGGGCGTACAAACGCCATGAGCGAAGAACCATCTGTCTCCTTACGCTACATTCATGGAACGACCTCCATGGAGCAGCAGCGCTTGTCGTTGCTGAACGACCTCATGAATGGAGCAGCCCTGCGCGAGCTCGGCTTGCAAGGAGGCGAGCGCGTGCTCGATGTCGGCAGCGGCCTGGCCCAGCTCGCGCGAGCCTTCGGGCGAGCCGTCGGGTCAAGGGGACGAGTACTCGGGATTGAGCGTGATCCGCAGCAGCTGGCCGAAGCCTTTCGCCAGGCCCAGCAGGCGGGTGAAGAAAACTTGATCGAGCTACGGGCTGGAGACGCCTTGGCATTGCCCTTGTATGCTTCGGAGTGGGGCACGTTCGATGTGGCGCACACGCGTTTCGTCCTGGAGCACGTACGCGATCCGCTCCAGGTGGTGCGCCAGATGGCGCGGGCGGTGCGTCCCGGTGGCCGAATCGTGTTGCAAGATGACGATCATGACGTGATTCGCCTCTGGCCGGAACCGCCTGGGTTCGGATCGGTCTGGCAGGCGTACCTGCGCACCTACGACCGCCTGGGCAACGATCCCTATATCGGACGGCGCCTGGTGACCCTGCTGCATCAGGCCGGGGCGGCTCCGACCCGCAATACCTGGATTTTCTTCGGCAGCTGCGCGGGCAATCCCACCTTCGAGCTGTTGGTGAACAACATGCTCGGCATCCTGGAAGGGGCCCGCGCGACGATCTTGGCCCAGGCCCTTCTGGATGGCGAGACGTTCGATGCCGGTCTGGCGGGGCTCGCCGCCTGGAAGCGCCGCCCGGATGCGGCGTTCTGGTACGCCATTTGTTGGGCTGAAGGGATCCGGCCACCGATAGATAAGGGTACATGCTGAATGCCGAGGAACGGAAGCCAGCCCCCTGGGTTGCAACCCGGAGGCTGGCTCCTATCATGTCCGCATGCACACGCCAACGAACCTCTTGCAGCACCGGTTGCGGGCCGGCATGGTCGGCCTCGGCATGATCTTCGAGGACACCTATCGGCCGCTCTTCGAGCAGCTGCACGCCGAGGGCCTTTATCGTCGCGACTTCGGCTTCGTGGAGGTCGAGCTGGCCGCCGTCGCCAGCCGCACAGGTACCCGTGCCGAGCGCTACAAGAGCCAGGCCGCCGGCCGCATCGCCGATTTCGCCAGCTTTGCCGGCCCCGACGCGGTACGGCCGCTGCTGGCCCACGGTGTGGATGCCGTCTGTATCGCCACACCCGATGACCGCCATTTCGACGCCGCCCGGCTCGCTCTCGCTGCCGGCAAGCATGTCCTGATCGAGAAACCCTCCGTTCTCCGGTTGCAGGAACTCGATGAGCTCGAAGCCTTGGCCCGGCGTCAGGGTGTGCTGGCCAAGGTGGTCTATCACAAGTTGGCCGACCCCGATCACAAGAAGCTGCGGACCCACGTCGCCGATGGCGTGCTGCGGCATGTCAATCACGGCTACTGCTCGCTGCTGGAGCCCAAGCAGATTAGCGGTAGCCAGTTCGCCGAGTGGATCACCGGCCGCAATCCGGGCACGTATGTCGCAGTCCATTATCTCAAACTGATCGACTTCACGTTCGGCCCCTCGTGGCGGCTGGCCCGCATCAGCGACACCGGCCAGCGCGGGCTGATAGGTCCGGCGGATGGCCCGACCTGGGACTCAGTGCAGCTGCAAGTCATCTACGCTTATCCGGACGGCCGGGAAGCGGCGTTCGACATTCACACGAGCTGGGTGACGCCCGATAACTTCCCCGGTTATGTCGAGCAGGAAGTGCAGTTTCGCTTCGACAACGGCATCTGGAATGCCCATCAGCGCAAGCGCGGCGTCGAGGTCACGATCGAAGGCCGTACGCCCGGCGAGCTGAAGATCACGCCGAACCATCATTACAATGGCACGTTCCTCGAACCCTGGGACGAACGCAGCCAGCGTGGCTACGGGATCGAGATCTTGCGGCGGTTCTTCGAGGAAGTGGCGTTTGTCGAGTTCGGTGGTCCGGCCGCCGAGCGCCCCGCTCGGTTGCAGCAGATGCGCGGCCTGGCCTATAACGATGTGTCGGCCGATCGCAATACCGTGGCGGTGGTGCAGGCTCTGGAAGCGATTTTGCAGCGGCACGCACAAGGGCAACCGGGTAGTATAGTGGAGGTGAATGGGTCCCAAGGAGGACTGGCTTTGCGGACTCCGGGACAGGCGGAACCGCAGGTCCTGTATCCGGGCTGCGTTTGAACGGTATCATCTGGTTCTTCCTGGAAGAGAGTCTTGGGAAGGGGACTGTCTCATGGCAAGCACTCAGAATGTGCCACTGATCCTGGAGGAGATTTCGGAGTTCCTCGCTTCCGCTCCTTCCCGGGAGCAGTTGCTCAATTATCGCCCTTCGAAACAGGTTCAGCGCCGAGCCCGGGAACTGCTCGCGAAGCAAGGCGAAGGACGGCTCACCAGGGAAGAAGAAGGGGAGCTAGCGGATTTCCTCAATGCCGAGATCCTCATGCGCTTGGTCAAGGCGAAGCTCCATGCACAGAAGTCGGCCCGGCCATGAGCGACTGGGTACCGCGGGCCTTGCGTGAACTGGTTCGGCAACGAGCCCACTATCGCTGTGAATACTGTCTCATCGTGCGATTCGTTGGCTACCAACCACATCCTTGTGGGATCTGGGTAATAGCCGCAGGAGCTATCGCTCCTGACAACTCGACAACCGTGTGGGTGCAATTCCCACCCAGGAGGTGAACCTGTGACAGCGTGTCCCACTCCGTG
>JBGQLF010000147.1:0-11647 GCA_041499985.1 Gemmataceae bacterium | reverse complement strand
TGTTAGCTTCATGGATTCTCACGCGCCTCCCGCCGTGCGGAAGGCTTGCGCTCCTGGCAGTGAAAGGAAATGGTTACAGACCTCAGGGCGGATCGGCGAAGGGCCTCTCGCGACCTGAACCGCGCCTCCTTGCCGTCGACTCCCAGTACCGACTGAGGCCGACTTGGGGCCTGGCCCGAAGGCTCCGCCCACCTAAACGGATCACATAAATGTCGTTTGTATCGCATCAGCGCCGGCTTGACAATGGCGCTTGCCACCTTTTTTGAATTCGGGTTTTCTTGCCCAGACTCAGCCCGAGCGAATTCCGCGGCACCCTCCATCTCAGATCTGAAGCCGATCCTTCAGGAGCGTCGCGCGGCCCTCCCCACAGGGGCTGACGAACCTACAAAGTCTTTTCACACTGCAATTCTAGGGCACGCCGGAAAGGCGGTCCAATCAAGAAACAATAGGCCCGGCAGTAGGAGGGTTCGGTGGGTCTTCCTCTACGGCTTGGATGGATTCTCCGGCATGCCCTCCCGGCGGCGCCGCTCCTGCCAAGGTCACTCGCACCGGCGTGCCGACGGTTGCGTGCAGCTGGGCTGCGGCGTTGCCCTGGTTGACAGCCACTTCAAGGGTTCCTGTGCTGGAAACAAGGACGACCAGCGTTCCCGGCTCGGCGTCCGCATAAGTCCGCACCCGCCGCTCAATCTCGTGCTCGCCGACGGTGATGCGCGGGCACCCGTTTGCCCAGGCTGCCAGGGCGTCGCCCGGGATGTTGGTGATGAGATTGCCGAAATGATCGACGCAAACAACCTCCCCGATCAACCGGTCTAGTTGCAGAGTCGGACGGGGCAGATCCAGCTCAACCCAGGTCCGCGCCGGCTTTCCCAGAGCCTGGGGGGCAACACCCAGGCTGAGGTGCCCAGCCACGGGCGCCAGGATATCGCGACCATGGAAGGTAGCACTAACGGGATGGCGCCAGTAGCGCGGCTCCGACAGGCGGAAAACGCTTGGCGGCTGGGTTGCACCGCGGGCCAGTTCGGTCCAGCAGCCGTTATCTGGGACCAGCAGCCGATGTCCCTGCACTTCGACGTAGAGCAGGGCTCGCGCGCTGCCAACACCCGGATCGACCACCACGACGTGAATGACGCCCGGGGGAAAGTAGGGAATGGCCGCCTGGAGAAAAAAAGCGACATGGCGAAGATTCTGGGGAGGAATCCGGTGGCTGAGATCCACCAGGCGCGCCCGCGGATTGATGCCGAGAAGGACTCCCTTCATCGCGGCCACATAGGGGGAATCGTCGCCGAAGTCGGTCGTCAGCGTCACGAGGGCATCGTGCATGGCCCGCCTGTCCTTTCCCCTACCGGCCTCAGCCAAAGTGCTCCCGTACCACACGCCGGAACTCAGGCCAATCGCGTACTCGGTGGACGGCCGTGCGAAAGGCCGCAAAATCGGGCAGACACTTGGCGAAATAGCAACTGGTGCGCGGTAACCGGCGTAGCCCCAGCTGCGGCCCATACAAGCGAAACTCGCCATCGACAAGCTGTAAGAGCGCGCGTCCTCGTTCGGCACGCGACGGCGGACGCAAGCCAGGGTTGCCCAGGAGCAGGGAGCGGGCGTCCCGAAAAATCCAAGGATTGCCGAGGCAGCCCCGGCCAATCGCGACGCCGTCGGCACCACTCTCGTGCAGGAAGCGCAGGGCATCGCTCGCCTGCCGCACGCCGCCGCTGCCCAGCACGGGAATGCCGACCGCCTGCTTGACGCGCGCGACGACACGCCAATCGGGCCCGCCCACGTACGCCTGCGCCACGCTGCGGGCATGGACTTCGAGCGCGGCGGCTCCCGCATCCGCCGCTGCGCGGGCCACCTCGACAGCGGTTTCCCGGGCCGCGTCCGGGCCGGTACGGATTTTGAGCGTTACCGGAAGCGAGACCGCGCGGACAACGGCAGCAACCAGGCGCGCAATCGCAGGTGGATCCGCCAACAAGGCGCCGCCTTCGCCGCGCTGAAGCAGCCGGCGAATGGGACACTCGAAGTTCAGATCAACCAGATCAAACCCCTGCTCCTCGACCACACGTGCCGCCTCGGCCATGACGACTGGGTCGGCACCGCTGATTTGCCCTGCCCGGGGACTCTCCTGAGAAGTGGTGTAGAGCAGCCGCAGGGCACGCCGATCTCGGCGAGCTACATCCACGGCATCAATCCGCTCGGTGCAGACGAGGCTGGCTCCGAATTGCTTCATGAGCAGCCGAAACGGGTGATTGGTGTGCTCCTCCATCGGAGCCAGGGTGATTGGATGAGCCAGACGCACGCGACCGATGCGGCGTGCAGCGCTGGAAGACGCCATCATGATGAGATTGCAGATTTATGATTGCCGATTGCAGATTTGAGGTGGTGATTGGTAATCTGCAATCTCAAATCTGCAATCTGCAATGCTGGAGAGCGTTCCTACTTCACCCGGTTGAGATACTCGCCCGTGCGGGTATCGATGGCGATCCTTTCGCCGATGCCCACGAATGGGGGCACGGTCACTTTCAGACCTGTTTCCACGGTCGCCGGCTTAAACTGCGCCGCGGCCGTCGCGCCCTTGACGGACGGCTCGGTTTCCACCACTTTCAGTTCGACCGTGGCGGGCAGCTCCACGCTGATCGGTTTGGCTTCATAGAAGATGAGGTGGGCCTTGTTGCCTTCCTTCAGATACAGCATCTGTTCGCCGATCCACTCGCGATCGAGCGTGATCTGGTCGAACGTCTCCGTATCCATGAAGACGAACCCATCGCCGTCCTGGTAGATGTACTCCATCTCGCGCTTGTCCAGGTAGGCTTGTTCCACCTTGTCCTGTGGCCGAACGCGATTGAGCGTGATCGAGCCGGTTTTGAGATTCTTCAGTTTTAGTTGCAAGATCGCGCGCCAATTGCCCGGCGTGTTCAAATCGCGATCGACCACATGGTATAGCTGGCCATCCTCGCCCACAATGACCATGCCCTTACGGACTTGACTGTATTCAAGCGAAGCCACAACAACCTCCGTCTGGAAAACGGCGTCAGGGCGCCGAAGCGTACAGATCCAAGTAGTCAAGTTAGCACAAAGGGTAGAGGCTGAGAAGAGAATCTCCCACCGAAGCAGTAAGGGCGTGGCAAAACTTGGGGGGCGATTTCGGTTGCATCAGGGATTCACGCAAGATTAGTCTACCGTTTGCCCTTACCTGATCCGGAGGTCTCCTCCATGAATCGACGTTGGTTGCCGGCACTAGTCTGCTTCACCGTGGCGGGAGCCGCGGCCTGGGTCGGCCACGCTGGTTCCGGCCCGAGCCAAACCGCCCAAGCCTGGATCGAGATTGCTCCCGGTATCCTGCGCACGCCGCAGCTACCCGCCGGATATGCTCTCGTGGATGGCGATACCGCTCTGCTCATTGATGCTCCGCACTCGGCGGAGGGATTGAAGGCGCAGGGCATCCGCACCATCGACGGTGTCTTGCTGACCCATCACCACCGGGACACTTGTGCCGCCGCGCCGAGCTTCCTGGCCGAAGGCGTGCCGATCCGGGCGCCGAAGGAAGCCGCGGCCTGGCTGTTGCCCGACCAAGTGCGGAAGTACTGGCAAGAATCGATCCCGCTGCGCAATTCGCGAGCCGCTTACCTGGTCGTGCCGGTGGGTTTCGAGGGCGTGCAGTGCACGCTCGAAGACGGCCAAACCGTGGATTGGCGTGGCTGGCACATCCAGGTGGTAGCCACGCCTGGACATTCGCGCGACCACATCGCCTTGGCGGCGCGGAAAGGCCAGGAGGGCAGGTTGCTCGTCTTCTGCGGCGACGCCCTGGCCAGGCCCGGCAAGCTGTGGACTCCCTACACCACCGATTGGGATCACTGGACCGACGCCGGCCTGACACCCGCGGGCCAATCGCTGCGCAAGCTCGCCGCCCTGAAGCCGGCCATGCTCCTGCCGGCTCACGGCCCTGTCCTGGCACGCGATGCCGTGGCTGTGCTCAACCAGACCGCGGCCGCGGTCGAGGAGCTCGCCTTTCTCAAGAGCTTCGAGCGCTACAGCAAGCAGCGCCTGGGGAAGGCGCCCGAGTACCAGTTCCTCGCGCGGGACCAAGTCGCCACGAGCGGTGAAAAGCCGTGGACCCAGGTTTCCGAGCACCTGTTCCTGACCGGCAATACGTACATCTTGGTGTCCCAGGACAACACCTTTCTGGTCATCGATCCGTGGGGCAAACGCAGCGCCGCCCAGGTCGCCAAACTGGCCGCCGAGCGCCGCTTGGGGCCGATGGAAGTCGTGCTCTTCAGTCATGCGCATTACGACCATTACGACGGCATCTACGACTTGCCCGATCGGGATAAGTTCCAGGTATGGACTCTGGATCGCGTGGTGCTGCCGATTGCCGATCCAGCCTTGCTACGTGCTCCCTTCCTGGATGCGCGACCGGTGCGCATCGACCGCCAGTTCGCCGATGGCCAGACCACAACCTGGCGCGAGTACCGCCTGCGCTTTCATCATTTGCCGGGGCAGAGCGCGTTTACCATGGGCGTGGAGACGACGATCGATGGCAAGCGCTGCTTCTTCACGGCGGATAATTTCTTTCATCAGGACCAGTTCAGCGGCAGCGGCGGCTGGATGGGCCTCAATCGCAGCTATCCCTTGCCCTACGCCGCCAGCGCCCAGAAGGTGCTGGATGCCGCCCCGGACTGGGTGCTGGCCGAGCACGGCGGACCGTTCGAGTTCAACGCCGAGGATTTCCGCCGGCGCGTGCGCTGGGGGCAGATCAGTGCCGTCGCCGCGGACGCCGTGTGTCCCAGCGGCAACCATCGCCGCGATTGGGATCCCAACCGTGTGCACGTGGAGCCGTTGGTGCAGAAGGCTCGCCCGGGGATGCGCCTGAAGGGCACTTTGGTGGTGGAGAATCCAGACGCTCAGGCCGAACGGCTGAAAGTGGTGCTGGAGGGCCGAAAGGGTGCTGCCGACAGCACGCTGGAGATCGAGTGTGGGCCGCATGCGGTTGTCCGACGGCCATTCGACGTCCGGCTGGATGAGGCGATGCCGACCGGGCGGCATGTCTTCACCTGGCGCCTGGCCGATATGGATGGGGCGGATATCTTTTTCGCGGTCGATGTCGAGCGCTGAGTTCCTCGTTCGGTTAGAAACTGTTTCAGATAACGCTGGTATGAGGCAGCCGGGCGGAGGCGTTGGAGGTGAGCAAGGGCGGACTTTTTTCCCGGGAAGAGATGCTGCCACCCGGAGAGATGATACCGACCAAGTTCAGCCGCTCAGGCTGCCTGGCCGGCACGCGATTCCCGACCCCTCCGCTTGCTATAATTGAGTCTCCGACCGCATATCGGCAAGTGAGGATTTGGGTTCCAGGGCTCTGCGGGACCGGGCCTCCCGCAGTGTCATCTTCTTGTCGATGGGCCTCACGAGTCCATATTTTGCAATCAGTATGTCCCAACTCACCTTCAATTCGCGGTAGAGGGTCTCCAGTGTCTTATCCTCGTCAGGATCGGGCGATTCTGGCATCTGGCTTGTGTTAGATGGCACACGGTCGGTCGATGTTCCGTGGCTGGTTTCTGACGCACCGCCCTCCTGCGCAGCCACATCCGGGCAGTCATGTTCGCATCCCGCCCGTTCGTGGTTAGCAAGCTTTCTCAGCTGAGAATCTGAAGCAGGTATCTGGTCCCGAAACTCCTCCATGGAAGCCTCTGTTACAGCGTATTCGAGCTTCTCGACTTCGTCCGCACGTTGATACCACCATGCCGTGCTCCAGACGCGGTGAATCCGCCAGCCACGCTTACGAAGGATCTTTTCCCGCCAAACGTCGCGTATGCGGGCAGAGCGACCACTGTGGTAGCTGGCCCCGTCGCATTCGATTCCAAGCACGTAGCCGCGGGCTGGCTGCGGATGAAGCACGGCGAGGTCGATTCTGAAGCCAGACTCACCCACCTGGCTGTGGACCGTATATCCGAGTTTTTCCAGCGATTGTCGCACTTCTTCTTCAAACGGTGATTCCGGCTCCCCTCCCAGTTGCGCAGGTGCGGCCTGGCGTTTCAACAAATCAAGAATCTGGTCACGTCTCTCCCCATTGCCCAAGGAAACGGCCTGAGCGTAGGCCAGATAAAGCTGTAAATACCCCGCCGGAGTGGTACCCGTTCCCGGGAAGGTTCCCACTTGCAGTGCATCGGAAATCTCATCAATCGGCATGCTGCCAACGACGATTACTCGGCTCTTGGCCCGGGTCACGGCCACATTCAATCGTCGCTCGCCTCCCGTCGCTCCCACGGGGCCAAAGCGTCGGAAAAACCGCCCAGAGGAATCACGGCCGAACGTCGTACTGAAGATCATTACGTCCCGTTCATCGCCTTGCACGTTTTCCAGGTTCTTAACGAAAAACCCAACGTCCTGATTGCCTTCCTTCCTCGCCTTTTCCTGTGCGTACCGAGGCTCGAAGGCCTCATCGCGCTGGCACTCTTCTGCGATCAGGTCTTCGATCAATTCGCGCTGCGGTTGATTGAAAGTCACAACGCCGATGGTAGGAGCGGGTCCCTCACGAGCCCAGAAATCCTTGAGGAGTTGCACGACCTTGTCGGCTTCTTGGCGGTTGGTGCGATCAGCGTAGAGGCCGCCGACATCGTGATACACAATGGGACGATCGTCGCTTTGCCTGGAAAACCGAGAAGGCGGCGCTTCGAGCTGGCCGTTGTAGAACGCACGGTTGCTGAACGCGATCAAGTCCGGGTGTTCGCTTCGGTAATGGACCCTCAGCCACTGCTGCGGAAGATTACCGATTGCGGCCTCTAGAAGGTCTTCCACCTGGAACAAAAACTGTGCGCCAAGTTTCTGAATCGCTCGCTCTCGCGTTTGCACCGGATCGTCTGTCGCCACCTCTTCGGCATCGTCCTCCTCGGTGGCGCTACCATCGGTGGCGCCACCATCCGCGCGAGCGGCGAAGAAGCCGGTGGGCGGCAGCTGCTTCTCGTCGCCGGATACGATCAAGGTCTTGCCACGATAGATTGCCGGCACTGCCTGCTCAATCGGACATTGCGATGCTTCGTCAAATATCACCAGATCGAACAGTCCGCATTGCAGCGGAAAGATCTGGGCTGCCGCTTCCGGGTTAACCAGCCAACAGGGACGCATCGCCAGCAGGCCGTGTTCCACACTTGCCGCGACCGCTTCCCGCAAGCGTGGCGCCTTGTTCTGCTTGCTGCTTTTTTGCTGAAACAGCTTGGGCCAGGGACAGTTTCTATATTGAAGTTGACGCTCCAGCCAACCCTCACGAATCGTTGCTGCTTCAAGCTCTCTCTTCCTCTCGAGCAGTTCCCCAAGTTCTTCGCGGTTTTTTTGGTGGACTTCAGAGGTGACTTGAAGCAAGACAGGGTGTTGCAACTGCCACTCACGCTGCCACATCATTACTGCGGTGTATTCCACTAACGCCGACCACCACGCGCCACACTGATCCGCAGCAAGCTCGTCAGAAGGGGCCGGCAGCTTCTCGCCGCCGGCTAACTGCTTCTCGTACACTTCGAGCGCTTCAAGAATATCGCGCTCGGGGGCCTTACGGTGCTGGCGGTCGGCGTCCAAGGCAAGGAGCGGCTGTAACTTGTCGAGTCCCTCTGCCAGACTCTCGATCCAGCTGCGGATTGACTTACCGTCTCGGATTCTTGCCCGCTGTGCCTCTAATGCTTGTGGAATCAGGAAGGTTTCCAGGCCAGTAAGCGCGTCCAACAATTTGCGGACAAGCGGAGCTCGCAGGATGTCGCGTTCCAGGTCTTCCAGAGTCGGTCCTAGCCGGTTCGGGTCCTCAAGAACCTGATCAATCAGGGGCCGGCACCACTCGTGGCCTCGCTGCTGTTGTCGCAGCCAGCAGGCTATCTCAAAAGCCTCGCGAGCCTGTTTGGGAAACTTCACCTGCTGTCTTTCGTCTGTCTTCGGGTGAATCGGGGGCACCAATCCTTTGTTGATCTCGCCCAACTCTTTCCGGGCCTGCTGGGCGTCCAGATGGGCGAGAAGGCTTTCCGCCGTCTTCCCGGGACACTCTCCTGAAGTGTTCGGTCCAAACTTTGCCAGGGCGCGCCTCGCCCGCCAAGATTGTAAGCTCAGGAAAGTCCACCAGCGGCCACGATCATCGAGAACTCTTTTGGCATGGCTCCGGAGTTCTTTGAACTCGCAGTCCGTTCGAGTGCCGAGAAGCGAACTCCATTGCGGATCGAGGGAAGTATTGCCCACCAGCTTCGCCAACTTGATCGCAATCTCACACTGGTGCTCGTGGTGCGGCAGTTCCTCGTCGTCGCTCCTACGAATGATCGTTGTCCATCCTCGAGTGATTCGGAACAGGGAGTTTGATGCTTGCAGATGCCGCAGCCGCTGTACGAGCTGAAAAGCAAGAGAGGTAAAATCGTCAATAGGAACAGGTAGAGATCGGCCAGCTCCATGCTTCTGCACGTGCTGGACGTGTTCACTATCGAGAATTGCTAACTGTTTCACAGCGGCAGTTACATCAGCCCGCATTGCCGGCGTAGCCATGACGGTAGGCTGACGCTCGCGCCAAGGGTTGTTCAGCGGATCTGCTTGACGGAATGCCTGGCCGGTTCTCCGAACACCTGACAGAAGGTCCCAGACCTGCTGTGCAGACAATGTCTCTAGCGCCTTGTGAAGCGCAACCAGCTCCCGGACGCAAGGGAATTCATCCAGGAGGCGGCCTTCACGGGCTTTCATCTGCTTGTAGGAGAGGCCAATTTGAGGGTGTTGTTCGTGGAGGGCGCGTGCGTGCTTGTCCAGAAGTCCCTCCTTCTCAGCGATCTGACGAGATAACTGCGCCCGAGCCTGATCTCGATTCAGGGGTCTGCCTTTAAGTTGAGCTACCTGGTCACGAATCGTCTTGAATACCTCTTGCCGATCTGCGGCGGCGTCATGCACTTCCAGGCAGAGGTCTCCTAGGCCGACAGCACGGAGCCGTTCGAGAACAACACGGGTGGCCGCCTGCTTCTGACAGACCATGAGCACTGTCCGGTGGTGAGCAAGTGCGTCGGCAATGATGTTGACGATCGTCTGTGACTTGCCCGTACCGGGCGGGCCATGCACAACAAGGCCTGGTTGTTCCCGAGCTTGCCAGACCACTCGCTCTTGGGAAAAATCCGCATCACAGACAAGAAATCGGTCCTCTTCGGTGGGCGGCTGGACCTGGGGAGCGGCTGGGAGGTCCGCGCCACACACAAACGCCCGGGCCACACCGGGACACTCGTCTTGCTTCCTGAGAGATTCCAAGTCCGCGAGGACGGCCTCATTCTGCCAGCGAAAGTATCCGATGACTGCCGAATGGTAATAGCAAGGGCTTCGGTGCGGGTCGAGCGACTTCAACGAAGGAATCGATTCCAAAAGCCCTTTGCCATCAATGCGGTGTAGGTTAGGATGGAATTGAGCGGCGATTCCTTCAAGCTCCTTTTCCACAGCTTCCGCGTCGAATTCGGAGAGTTCTGCCTCGCTGAAGGCATCCAAGCGAATTCCACATTGGCGGCTTAGCCATGCGGCCATGGCCCGATTGAATTGAGGCGGAAGCCTCGACTGCTGTTCTCCGGCGCGACCGATAAACACTCGCCCTTGGCGTCGATAGTCGAAGCGGATGAAGATGGGCCAAAGGAAAACCGGAGCGAGAATGTCGCTCGCGCTGGCTTCGGCGTAGAGGAGAGGATAGCCGAGCCAAAGAGCGTGCCGACCGGTTTCACGTTTTACAAGCTCCGCATCGCGGCTGATCTTTTCAAGCGTCTTGTAAAGACGCAGGTGCTCCTGTGCCACCCTCTCGTCAATCTGTTCTTCATCCGGCTCTGGTTCGACGCGGAGGGGGTCCGCTCCTTCTGACCGATTACCTTCTCTGAGCGCCCGCAAGTCAAGCTGTACCGGTACCGGCTTTGCCCCGTCAAGCACTGCTTCGAGCAATTCCTTGGAAAGCCCCGACGTCACCTGCTCAAGCCGACAACAGTCGAGTAATCGTCCGGTTCTGGAAAGTCGCGCTCTCAGGAGAGGACTTTGGCTGATTGCTCCAATCAGTCGTTGAATGAAGTTATCAAGGACAGGTTTGCGACCAGATGCCGGTTGGTTTTCCGGCTGTGGCGGGCTAATCATGTGTATCACCCGATGTTTCCCAAACGGCTATCTTGTGGGACCGCAGCTTTGAGTCCAGCGGTTAACTTTTGTCTTGGAAGGGCGAACGGTTTTATTGCCCGTCGGGAACCAACGGGGGAGCTTAAGGCCTTGGAAGAAGTATAGGCCGTTTTCCTCGACTGCGCTTTTTCGATAGCCGGGAGGGCAGTCCGCGGCTCGCCGAATCATCTCCCAAGGACGTTCTGAACTTCTTTGGGTTGTCGGGCGGCGCAGCAGCCTGGGTTGCTATGCAAGAAGCTGTCGGCGACGCTTCTTAGCTCCCAATAGGAGTCTAAAATATATTTTTAAGACCCATATAATCTCTACAAAGTAAGCCCAGACGATGAACAACAAGCACCTTCAGGTTCCTGCGTTCCTGCCTCGTCTCGCAGAATGTTCTTGCATTTCATACCATTAAATGGTATAGTCAATCTTGTTGTGGAGGCATGTGGATTCGAGCTTCTCATGACGCTGAAACGTCTGGTTAATGGCCGGGCTGACCTCCTCGCGTTTGTCGAGTTGCGTCCGTTTCAGGAAGCTTGGCGAGCCCTTCGCCTCAGTGATGATGACTTGATCGATCTCCAAAATGTAATCCTGGCAGCACCCCAGCGTCATCCTGTCTTATCTGGGGCAGGTGGATTGCGGAAACTGCGCTTTGCTCCAACCTCCTGGGCCAAGGGCAAACGGGGCGCCGTGCGCGTGGGCTACGCCTATCTGGCCAGTTACGGCATCATCCTTTTGGTGATTGCTTACGACAAGAGCCAGAAGGAGGATTTGTCGGCCGGCGAGAAGAAAACGATTCGTCGACTGCTGGAACGCATTGAGAAGGATTTGGCTCAACAGGCTAAGCGAGAGGGATAGGCATGAAAAAGAAGACGTCGCTGGGCCAGCGCATCATCGAGGGATTGGAGGAATTTGCCCGCGTGCTGGAAAGCGGTGAGCCGCTGGAAAAGCACTTCACGATTCGTCGGGTTGCCTTGCCGCCAGTGCCGGCACTGACGGCCGAAGAAGCCAAACAGGTGCGCAGACTGCTGGGAGCCAGCCAAGCGGTTTTCGCTCGTTTCTTGGGAGTCTCGCCGCAAACCGTGCGGGCTTGGGAGCAGGGCGTTAATGCACCCAGCGCCATGGCCTGCCGCTTCCTCGAGGAGATTCGGCTCAATCCGCCGTACTGGAAAGAACGTCTGCGCGCCGTGGCCGTGACGAAGTAGGCCTGGAAGTGCAAGGATGCATTACGCAGCGATTTGCGAGCGAATAGCAGACCGTGGTTTTTGAGGGAAGAAAGGTTCTCGCCGACCACACGCTGGAGATCGAGTGTGGGCCGCATGCGATTGTCCGGCGGCCGTTCGATTTCCAGCTGGATGAGGCGATACCGGCGGGCCGGCATGTTTTCGCCTTCCGCCTGGCCGATACGGATGGAACAGATATCTTTTTCGCGGTCGATGTCGAGCGCTAAGTCCTGCGTTCATTTCTTGCAAACCCTTCGCGCGGTTCGTATAGTGCAGACCGTGGTTTTTGAGGGAAGAAAGGTTCTCGCCGA
>JBGQLF010000146.1:0-11655 GCA_041499985.1 Gemmataceae bacterium | reverse complement strand
TCGAGGGTCCCGAATCCGCCCGGCAGCAGACACACGGCGTCACACTCTTTGACGAACATCAGCTTGCGCGTGAAGAAATATTTCATGTGCACGAGTTTCGTGTCGCCGGCGATAATCGGGTTGGCGTATTGCTCGAAGGGCAGCAAGATGTTGACGCCAATGCTGTTTTCCCGGCCGGCGCCGACGTGGCCGGCTTCCATGATGCCGCTGGCCGCTCCGGTGATCACCATGTAGCCGGCTTCGGCGATCCGGCGACTGAAATCGACAGCCTGCTGGTAGGCCGGATGAGCCGTGGGCAAGCGGGCTGAGCCGAAGACCGTTACCTTGCGGCGGTGGCGGTAGGGGGCAAACACCTTGAACGCATAGCGCAGCTCTTTCAGCGCCGTATTGAGCAACTTGACATCGCCGCGGTTGGCCTGGTCCCGGATGAGCTTGTCGGCCGTCTCCTTGAGTTGTTGGATGAGCTGCTCGATGCCCAGCGGTGCGCGCCGCTCGTCGGGCTGGACCTCGTCATCGTGAATGCGCTCGAAAGGGTCATCTCCCTCTCTGTTCGTGTCGTGTTTCATCCCAGGTTCCTGTGAGCGCCCCTCACTCCATTCCCTCGTGGCCACGAGGGCGAGAGGCCGATGGGGTCGTAAGTCTTCGGTCAGTCGGATCCGCCCAGCGCCGCCATCGCATCCGCGCGGGTGTCATAAAGCGCCCAGAGCGTATCCAGAGCAGTCAAGTGCAAGAGCTCGCGGACCCGGTCGGAGGCCCCGGCCAGAACAACGTCGCTACCATGCTTCTTGACCAGCATGTGACACTTGAGCAGGAAGGAAATAAACACGGAACCGAAAAACTTCACCTGGCTCAAGTCGATCACGAGCCCGGCGGGCGGATCCTGGCGGAGCGGCGCCAGCACCATCTGGGCCGCCTGCTCAATGAGGCTTTCCTGCATGCTCTCCACTTCCGGCGACGGAATAATGACTGCGATGTCGCCGTGGCGCTCAACTCGAAACGATTGACTGTGCGAGGTTTCTGCCGTCATGGTAGTCATCGGTCCTTGTGCCAAAGAACCCATACCGCAAAGACGTGTTTACTAGGCTACCACGGCTGTAGAGCGAATCAAGGCGAGAAGAAGACAGCGAGGCATAAAATCTTTAAGAAGACCCCGAAGCGGGCTCCCGCACGGCCAACCGTGAACAGGGTTCCAACGTGGGTGGCACGCCCTGAGTCTGCGAAGGGCGTGGGGCTGCGGCAGACACGCCCTTCGCAGACTCAGGGCGTGCCACCCGGAAACCGGCGAGGTGTTGCCGATGTCCACCGCGGAAGTGTCCTCTTTGCCCCAGGTCCGCCTCAAGATCATTCGGCGCTCGGCCCATCCGTGGATTTTTCAGAAAATGGTGGAAAAACCGGCCTCGCGCTTGCCCGGCGGCTGTGTCGTGGACATTCTCGACCGCGACGGACAATGGGTTGGCCGCGGCTTCTACAACGGCCATTCGCGTATTGCCCTGCGCCTACTCACGACCGACTCGGCCGAAGCGATCGACGCCGCCTTTTTCCTGCGTCGCCTGAATCGAGCCGTCAGCTTGCGGCGCGACAAGCTCGGCCTGGATGCCGTCAGCGATGCTTACCGCCTGGTGCATTCCGAAGGCGACGACCTGAGCGGGCTCGTCGTGGACCGATTCGGCCCAACCATCGTCCTGGAATTTTTTGCCGCGGGAATGTATCGCTTCCGTAGCGCCATTCAAGAGGCCCTGGCCACGCACTACCCCGAGAGCCGATTCTACTGGTTCGCCGAGGAGCACGTACAGAAGCAAGAAGCGTTCGATTGCCGGGCCCCGGAGCCGCCTCTGCCGGCGATCATTACCGAACACGGCGTGCGTTTTCGCGTGGCTCCGGGCAGCAAGCACAAGACAGGCTTCTTTCTCGACCAGCGCGACAACCGCAAGACCTTTGCAGGTTTCTGTGCCGGCCGGCGCGTGCTCGACCTCTGTTGCAATACCGGAGGCTTTGCGGTCTACGCCAAAGCGTTGGGCGGCGCGGAGGAGGTGATCGGCGTCGATCTGGACGAAGAGGCCCTGGCGCTCGCCCGGCAAAACGCCAACCTCAACCAGGCCCGCATCCGCTTCGTGCAGGCGGACTTGTTTGCCTGGCTGCGGGAGGTGATGGCGGGTGGGCAGCGCTTCGACGTGGTGGTGCTCGATCCGGCCAAGCAGACGCGCGATCGGGAAGCGCTCGACTTCGCCCTGAAGCGTTACCTGGATATGAATCGTCTGGCACTTCAGGCGGTCGCGCCGGGAGGATTCTTCCTGACCTGTTCGTGCACGGGCCTGATCGGCGAAGAGCCGTTTCTGGACACCCTCCGCCGTGCAGCCTGGCAGGCAGGGCGCATCATGCAAGTGCTGCGGCTCAGCGGGGCGGGGCCGGATCATCCCTTCTTGATTCATGTGCCGGAGGGGCGTTATCTGAAAGCGATTCTCTGCCGCGTGGAGTAGCAGGACTCAATAGCGCAGAATGCGTCCCGTCGCATCGGTGTCGCACTCAGCGCTGTTCCAGTGGTAGACTCCGTTGGCGTCCCGGCTGCCCGCGAAGAACGCGTTTCCTTCCTGGGGCAGGTCGCTCCAGTGCTGGGCGGCGACCAGGAGCAGGAAGCTGGCTGGGATCGAGGATGCGATCAGGGGATGATCCAGCGACACGAGCTGTTTCGTCGCCGGAGAGCCGCCCGGTTCGCCCAGCAGGAACCAGGAGTCGCCGGGACCCGCGTCCTGAACCTTGTGCACCTGGAGCACGGGGGAGGCCAGGCCGGTATCGAGGCCGTCCGATTCTTCGGGGGCGCCGGGGAGGACGAAGACCAACCGCTGGGCCCGTGCATGCTCCGCGAGCAAGGGCAGTGTGCCGACCTCGACCTGTGCAGGGAGGTGATAGCCGGCCAGGAGCAGACGCGAAACCGCTTGGGCAGTGAGTTCCCCTCCGTCCCCGCACTCGGCATGATGCAACAGTCCCAGCCCAACTGCCTTCTCCCTCACCTGCTCCAGGCTGACCGGCCGACGAAGCAAGCAGGAGAGCACCCGAGCGATGGCTTCCAGGCTACACGGGCCCGGCGGCTGCGTTATTCCCTCCTCAGGTGCGCGGCCTGTACGGCATGCCACGAGGCCCATCGGGTTGACCCCCATGTCCGCTTCTCCCGTCGTGATGTCGAGTCAGTGGGAAGTGTCAGGCACCCTTTTAACGGCTCCAACGGGACCGGTCAACGAAATAGAAGAGAATTTGACGACTCTCGGTTCCGCTCCCTGGCCTTCACGGGTGGTGTGGGTTTTCTCCTTGCATTTGGCCGGTCCCCCCGACACCATGAGCACCATCGCCCGAGCTGCTGGGATTCGTTGCCGCAAGGGAGGATACGCATGAAGAAGTTGCCGCTACTGCTTGGCATGATTGGGATGGTTCTGCTGGCGCCCAACGCCGGCGCGGACGAGAAAGCCGGTCCAAACGACAATAAGCCGCCGGAGGGCTTCCGGGCGCTCTTCAATGGCAAGGACTTGACCGGTTGGCAAGGGCTGGTGGAGCTACCCGATCGCGCCAAACTTGACCCGAATCAGCTCGCCAAGAAACAACAAGAAGCCAACGCCAAGTTCCTGCCACACTGGACGATCAAGGACGGCGTCCTGAACTATGACGGCAAAGGTCAGAGCCTCCAGACCGCCAAGGACTACGGCAACGTCGAGCTGTGGGTTGATTGGAAGATCGGTCCCAGAGGCGACAGCGGCATTTACCTACGCGGCAACCCCCAAGTGCAAATCTGGGACAACCCCGTGGGCTCCGGCGGGCTGTTCAACAACCGAAAGAACCCCAAGGATCCCACCAAGAAGGCCGACAAGCCTGTGGGGGAGTGGAACACGTTTCGCATTATCATGCGGGGTGATAAGGTTACGGTCTATCTCAACGGCGAATTGGTCGTGGACAACGTGCCGCTGGAAAACTACTGGGAGCGCGGCAAACCGCTCCCCGCCAAGGGACCGATCGAGCTGCAACACCACAATGATCCGCTCTGGTTTAAGAATATTTACATCAAGGAACTGCCGGATTAGTAGCTTGGTTCCAACGTGCGTGGTACACCCCGAGTCTGCAAAGGGCGTGGGGCTGCGGCAAGTACGCCCTTCGCAGACTCGGTGCACCTTGCATGCTTGCTGTAGGCTACGGACTACTCACGACTCGACGATTACAAGGGTTGTTTGAAGATGGCATCCACGGCAAGCTGCCAACCGGGCACCGCGGGCTCAGCTACAGCCAATTGACCGCGGCAGTAAGTGAGGGGTTGAGTCGGTGCCGTGGCCCGGTAAACATGGATGCATTCGGCGAGACAATCGACATCCCAAACCACGAGCGTGCCCGCCATAAAATAGTCGGCCCGTTTCTCCGCCAGTTCGGCTTCCGCAGCGGGGCCATAGTCGTTCTCGCTGCGCACCTCGACGGCCAAGGTAGGCGCACCTTCCACAAACCGCATCGAATCAGCCGGCAAGGGACCCGTATAGTAGGCGGCATCGGGGGAGAAGGATTCGCGCCCGGAAGGTAACAGAGGAACGGCAAAGCCCATGTTGTCGCCGTAGGCCTCGCCTGAGCCCGTTTGTGCGGCGTAGTCATCCAGGCTGCGCGCAATCCGGAATGCCACGCGATGGGGCTTGTGTCCTGTGGCCATGAATCGCACAATCCTTCCACCCAGCAACTCGGCCTTGCCGGGTTCCCGATACAGGTCTTCAAAGGTCGCTCGCGCCTGCTGCACGTGGGCCATAACCCGCACCTCCCTCATCCCGTGCTGTTGCTTACTTGTCCCCGAGCCCGCCGCGCAACGGCGTGGTTCGGGGCCGTGGTGGTGTCACTTCGACATCCTCTTCCTCTTCGGACTCGCCCGGCTCCTCGAGTTCCTCGGGCATGGCCGCCTTGAGCGACAGGGAGATCTTGCGTTCCGCCGCATCGACGCGGAGCACCAGGGTTTGCACCTCCTGCCCCGGCTGGACGATATCTGCAACTCGGCGTACCCGTTGCGGCGACAGCTCGGAAATGTGAATCAGGCCCTCGACGCCCGGTTCCAGCTCGACGAACGCCCCGAACTCCATCAGGCGCGTGACCTTGCCCTTGACGACCGCGTTGAGCGGATACTTCTCGGCAATGTTATCCCACGGACTCGGCGTCAGCTGCTTCAGCCCCAGACTGACCTTCCGTTTCTCACGATCGATCTTGAGCACCACGACCTTGACGGCCTGCCCCGGCTGCACCACGTCGCCGACATTTTGCACCCGTGCCCAACTCATCTCGCTGACATGGAGCAAACCGTCCACACCGCCCAGGTCGACAAAGGCGCCAAACTCCTTGAGCGAACGGACCACACCGTTGTGCACCTGGCCCTCCGCCAGTGTCTGCCAGAGCTTTTCGCGCGCTTCCTCACGTTCCTTTTCCAGCAAGGCCCGCCGGCTGACGACCAGGTTGCGCTCCTCGGCATCAGCCTCCGTCACCAGGCAGCGTAGGCGCTGGTTGACGAACTGCTCCGCGTCCTCAACGCGGTACAGGTCGATCTGGCTGATCGGCATGAAGCCACGGATGCCGTCCACATCGACCGCCAGTCCACCCTTGTTGGTCGCGGTGACGCGGGCCTCGACGAGCATGCCTGGCGCCACCGTGGACCAGTCTGCCTCGACCGCCGCTCCCTGACGCGTCAGTAGCAACAAGCCGTTGGCCGTGTCGTAGCCTTCAATGTGGACTTCCACCTCCGTGCCGATCGCCGGAGGCCCGTCGGGGAACTGTAGCATCGGCAGCACACCCTGACTGCGGCCGCCCGGGACTTCCACGAACACGTCGGGGCCGTGGATCGCCAAGACCCGGCCCTTCTTGCGCCCTCCTGGCTGCTGCGGTGCCGCAGGACGGCCCTGGGCGGCCGCCGGATCGCCATAGAGGTCTTTGTCGGTCATGCCGCCCATGGCCGCTTCCAGCTCGCTCTCGATATCCAGATCCAGGTTGCGCAAGCGCGAAGGCGGGCCACGCTCTTCCTTTTCCGCGGGCGGCGGCTCGGCTGCTTGGGGAGCGGTCGGCGGGGCAGGGATACCCTCAGGCTTGTCGGCTTCAGTCATGACTAGTACCTCGCGGGCCGTCGGCTACTTGCCCGCGGCCTGGATCTCTTGAAGACGGATGTGACGGAACTCGATCTTGCCGCCGTGGTTTTGCAAACAGACAAAACCTTTCAGGGGCTTATTCTTGATCTCCTCCAGCGTGCGCTGATCGACGTCGACTACCTGCTGGCCATTGAGCGTGACCCGGATTTGCGGTCCGACACATTCGATGTCGATGGTGTTCCACTCAGGCACCGGTTTGACAGGGTTGGCTTTAGGCGCGACATAGCGATAGAGCGAGCCGCTACTATGCTTGGTCGGCGGTTGGCCCGCATCGTCGAGAAGCTGAATCTCATAACTATAGTACGACGGCCGCGTCGCTTGCGACTGCTTCGGATCGAACGCTCGGGTGCGAATGCCGATCCCGCTGTTGCACTTGCGTGCCATGCGGTACTCGACATGAAAGGCAAAGTCGCTGAATTCCTGTGGCGCGTAGCGGAGGAAGCCGAAGCCCCTGCCGTTGCAGACCAGCAGCCCTTCCTGCACGCTCCACACCGGCTTCACCTGGCCCTCCGGGTCTTTGTACTCCTTAATGCCTTCCACCACCCAGCCGGTCAAGTCTTTGCCGTTGAACAGCTCGCGCGTTCCATCGGCCTGAGCCGAGGCAATCAGAAGTACAGCTCCAAGCAGCGGAGCCGTCCAGCGCCATCGCATCACAGTAGCATCCTCCTCGTTGAGAGAACCGATCCATCCACCCATCGCAACCGGTGGACCTGAAAGCGCGCTACTTCTTCTGGTTCACGAAGTCGTACACGAGCAATTTGTCGGTGTCGACATACTGGATGTGCTTGTCGACATACTTCAGGTGCAAGGGGTGATCCAGGTACGTTTTGAGACCCGCATAATCATCGAAGAGCACCAGTAGGCCGACCTGAAAGTCCTTCTTGGCCAGGTCCGGCGTACCCGTCTCGGCGGGCCGGCCGATGCGCAGACCGCGCACCGAGGGGATCTTGCCGAGCAGCTCGTGGGCATCGGCGATCAGGGCCTGCGCTTCGCCGTCCGGCGCGTCCTTTTTCAGGTGGAAGATCACCGTGTGCACGAACGGCGCCTCCTGGTCAGCCACTGCCTCGGCCGGGATCACGGCTGGCGGCGCCACGAACGGCGCCTCCGGAAGAGCCGATGCCTCGGCCGGGGGAACGGCTAGTGGCGGGCTGGCCAGGCCATGGCTCAGCAGCATCCAATTGAGGACCAAAGCGAAGCCGACCGCAGCGACGGCGAGCACCCCGAAGAGTCCCTTGTGGATCCTTCGGCCCGCTGATTCCGAATCGCCCTCTCTGCCTGGCGAATCATCCAGCATCCCGAAGAGTATATTGTGGATCATTCGGCCACCTCCAGTAAGAGTCCCCATCCAATCACTGCGGTCAACGTATCAAACCTAGCAGACTTGTGCAACCACCCGTGCCGCAGGCAGACGGCCTTGGTTCCAGCGAGTACAATGCACCATCTATGCGAACCCGGTTGCGAAAATGGTGGCCAGTGCTCAAGGCGGTCTTCGCCGTTGCCATCCTGGCGGCCATCGGCCGGCAGTTCGCGCGCGATCTGGGCAACCTCGATCTGGAGAAACGCTCGCTCCACTTCGGCTGGCTGGCGCTGTCGGGGGTCTTGTACCTTCTGGGACTGGGTTTCTCGGCCTGGTACTGGTATCGCCTGCTGCGCCAGCTGGGTCAACAGCCGACCCGCCTGGCAGCAGTACGCGCCTACTACATCGGCCACCTGGGGAAGTACCTTCCGGGAAAGGCATGGGCGTTGGTGCTGCGTGCCACTCTGGCACGCGGCGCCGGTGTGCGCTTGGGGGTCGCGGCCATGACGTCGTTCTATGAGGTCCTAACGACCATGGCGTCTGGCGTCCTGCTGGCTGCCATCCTGCTGGCACTCCTCGCACCCGACACCGTGGCTGGTCTGGACTGGAAGATTATCCGGCGGCTGCTGGCGATGGACGCAGGCGATCCGGCAGCGATCGACCGCAAGAACCTGGTCTTGTTGTCGCTGTTGTTCTTTTGCGGCATCATCAGCCCCATCTTGCCGCCGATCTTCAATCGGGTCGTGAATCGCCTGGTGCTACCGTTTCGGGAAGCAGACGCTGCTCCCTTACCCCCGATCCGCACGCGTTCCCTGGTGGAAGGACTGGTGTTGACGAGCGGTGGCTGGCTGCTGCTCGGGAGCAGTCTGTGGGCCGTGTTCGAGGCGTTTGTGCACGAGCCAGCTCTGTGGAACTGGGCAACGGGGGCCCGGTTCACGGCCTACATGGGCGTGGCGTATGTAGCTGGGTTTCTGATCCTCGTGGTCCCCAGTGGCTTGGGCGTGCGAGAGTTCATGCTCACGCTCTTTCTAGTGCCGGAGCTTGTCCCGCTCCTGGGCTCAGCGGAGGCAGAGACGCGGGCCACGGTGGTCCTGGCCGTCCTGGTCCTACGCTTGACGTGGACCACAGCGGAACTCATCCTGGCAGGGATTCTGTACTGGATTTGAGATTGCAGAGTGCAGAGTGCAGAGTGAAGGGCCAATCAGGAATCTGCAATCTGCAATCTGCAATCTGAAATGGACCAACATGATTTCCATCGTCGTCCCGGTGTTCAACGAAAAGGAAAGCCTTCCGCTACTCCTCGACGAGATCGCGGAGATGGCGCGCCAGGCCCAGCTGGATGTCGAGGTTCATTTTGTGGACGACGGCAGCACGGACGGTTCCTGGGAGGTCATCACGGCATTGGCCGGGCGCCACCGCTGGGTACAGGGCATTCGCTTTCGGCGCAATTTCGGCAAGGCGGCCGCTCTCTCGGCCGGGTTCCGGGCTGTGCGGGGCGATCTGGTCATGACTCTGGATGCGGACTTGCAAGATGACCCCAAGGAGATCCCGCGTTTTCTGGCGGCCCTGGCGGGTGGCCTTGACGTCGTCAGCGGCTGGAAGCAGATCCGGCACGATCCCTGGCACAAGGTCTGGCCGAGCCGGCTGTTCAACCGCATGGTCAGCTGGCTGACGGGCGTTTGGCTGCACGACCATAATTGCGGCATGAAGTGCTATCGCGTGGAGGCGCTGCGCGAAGTGCACGTCTACGGCGAACTGCATCGTCTCATTCCCGTACTGGCGGCGGCCCGGGGCTTCCGGGTCGGGGAGTTGGTCGTCGAGCACCGAGCCCGCCGCTTCGGTCACTCCAAGTATGGCGTGCGCCGGTTTGTCAAGGGCTTCCTCGACCTGCTGACTGTCAAGTTCCTGACTGGATTCGGCCAACGTCCACAACACCTGCTGGGCAGCATCGGCCTGGTAAGTTTCCTGGCCGGCGTCCTGGGTATGGCGTACCTCGGCGTCACCTGGATGATTCGGTTAGGGTATCCCGAGAGTTTTCCTCCCCTGCACGAACGGCCTTTGCTAATCTACTCGGTGGCGGCGCTGCTGATCGGTGCCCAGATGATGTCCAGTGGGTTCCTGGCCGAGCTGATCACTGCGTATCAGAGCCGTGACGAGGATTGCTACAGCATCGCCGAACAAACCGCTCCGCCTGGCCCTGCCGCCGAGAGAGAGAGCCGCACTGCATGAGTACTGTCGCCGATCCCGTCCCTCTCCGCCGCACGGTCTACACCCTCTTGATCGTCGTGGCCGCGGCGTCCGTTTTGGGCCGTACTCTCGCCGTGGCCCGAGTCTATGAGCCGTACTTGTTCCGTGCCGAAGGCGACAGCACCGATCCCCGTTCCGCCTGGCCCAAGACGCGTCCCGAGCCGCAGCCGACGCTCGGCGGCAACGATCGCTCCCGCTGGGCCACCATCCGGGCCTTGGTCGATCGGGGAACTTATGTCATCGGCCATCGCGATCTGGATCCGGCAACCGGCACGTATCGCGAGGGAGGCATCACGACGGAAGACGGTTGGCAGACCCTGGACAAGGTGCTCCACCCCCAGACACACGACTATTATTCGAGCAAACCGCCGCTGCTGCCCACGCTGCTGGCCGGGGAATACTGGCTGCTGAAAAAGGTGTTCGGCCTGTCGATCACCGACGACCGCTGGACGGTGGTGCGCGTCATCCTTCTGACCATCAACTGGCTGCCGTTCCTTATCTATCTAGCCCTGTTGGCCCGGTTGCTGGAAAGCTTCGGCAGCACCGACTGGGGCCGATTCTATGTCCTGGCCGCGGCCTGCTTCGCGACACTCCTGACTCCCTTCCTGATCGTGCTGAACAACCACACCGTGGCCGCCTGGAGCGCTCTGTTCGCCCTGTATCCGGCGCTGCGGATTTGGACCTCCTTCGGCGATCCCGAAGCCCGGGCGGGGCGATCCCCCTGGTTGTTCATCCTGGCTGGCTTCTTTGCTGGCTTCACCACTTGCAACGAGCTGCCAGCCGCCTCGTTCACGGCGTTGCTGGGCCTGCTTCTGTTGCTGCGTGCCCCCGGGCGAACCTTGGCCTTTTTCGTGCCCGCAGCGGCCGTGCCTGTGGCGGCGCTGCTGTTCACCAATTACCTGGCCATCGGCGAGGTGATCCCGGCCTATAGCAAGCTCCTGAGCGACTGGTACCAGTACGAGGGCAGTTACTGGCGCCTCGATTCGACCCAGGTCCGGCGAGGCATCGACTGGGCCTGGCAGAAGGAGGGCAAGGCTGATTACGCCTTCCACCTCTTGGTTGGACATCATGGCCTTTTCTCGCTTGCCCCCATCTATCTACTGGCGGTCGTGGGGATGCTGAGCGGCGTGTGGGGAATTGCCATTCGCAAATCGAAGATTCCCGATGTCCCTGCCCTCCGTCTGGTTGCGGGCATGACCCTGGTTCTGACGTTGGTCGTGCTCGGTTTCTACCTTTTCGTCGCTGCACGCATGAGCAACAACTACGGCGGTATGACTTCGGGACCGCGCTGGCTGATGTGGTTGACGCCGTTCTGGCTCCTGACCATGCTGCCGGTTGTAGACTGGTTGGCCGGGCGCCGCTGGGGACGCGGCCTGGCGTATCTGTTGCTTGCGGTGTCAGTTCTGTCGGTTACTTACCCGGCGTGGAATCCCTGGCGGCATCCTTGGATCTATAATCTCATGGAAGCGATGAATTGGATACGGTATTGAAAACAAGCATGAATAAGGAAGGCAGGAAGTAAGGAAAGCGGGAAGAAGACCGTATTCTGATTCTTCTTTCCTTACTTCCTGCCTTCCTTATTCATCTCTTGCGCGATTGGATCCCTTATGCCGTCCGAAAGCTTCTTCCCTGAACAGCCCGGTGCGACACGGCCGCTGACGAACCCCGCCGATGCCGAAGGGATTCGTCCCGAACCTCCCCTGGTCGTGCCAGTCGAGTCGGAGGCGATCCCCCAGCCCCTACCGCTGGAGCCGTTGCCCCTCGAGCCGCTCCTGGTGCAACCTGGGCCGCCGCATCCGGGGTTCGGGTGGTCGGTCCTGTGGTGCCTGGCGTTCCTGATCGTCACCCAGGTGATCCCTGTTCTCGTGGTTACGGCCATCGTCCTTATTCCGGAGCTCATACGGCTGCCCCGCACTCCGAACGCCCCCCAGAAGGTGGACCAGTCTGAGTTGGCCAACCGGGTGATGG
>JBGQLF010000145.1:0-11692 GCA_041499985.1 Gemmataceae bacterium | reverse complement strand
CCTGTTTGGCTTGTACAAGAGCAAGGACGGCGGCGGCAACTGGACCCACGTCCTGCTCCGCGAAAATATCCCCACGACCACCAACCCGCACAATTTCCTCGACATCGATCTCACGGGCAACGACGGCAGCTATGTCGGGGCTCTGGTGGTGGATCCACGCAACCCGAACGTGGTCTTCGTGGGCGGCTCCCGCCGTTTCCAGGAGCCGACCATGGCCAACATGAATGGCACGCCGGTACACGGCTTGCTCCGGGTCGATACCAGCAACATGCGGGATACCACCTACGACAGCCCGTACCGCCAGCAACAGCCGTACTTCCCCAACGACGGCGATGACATCAGCAAGGCCGCCGCCGCCGCCGAGAATACGACCGCTACCCCCACGGAGCCCGGCTCCTACCCCGCCCCCGGCGGCGGCTATGGCAAGGAAGGCGTGTCCTGGTATGACCTGGAGGAGGACACGACGGGCGCCTCCAGCTTCACGAGCATCTTGCCGACGGAGATCCATGCCCTGGTGATCGACGCCCAGGGGCGGTTGCTGGTCGGCGCCGATGGCGGTATCTGGCGGGCCAGCACGCTGGACAGTTCCTACGACTTTGGCTTCAACGGCATTCTCTCCGGCACCTCGGCGGCCGCCACCGCGTCGAGCACCTCGTTCCCGCGCATGGTGTTGACGAACCTCAACGGCAACTTGCAGATCGCCGACACCGTGGCCGTGGCTCTGGACCCCACGGACCCGAATCGGATCTATACCTCCCTGGGCCGCAGCGGCTGGGCGGTGTCGAACGGCTCGCTGGCCTGGTCGACCATGGACCTGACTCCTGCTGCGGGATACTACGACTACTTCACCAACCTCATCACGCCCGTCGCCGGCGTCGTGCGCGTCGGCGGGGCGGATCCGACCGCGCTGCCCGGGACGCCCTCGAATGTCTACCGGGACTTCGGGGCCGGGTTCAAGGACGTCGAGGTGTCCACCAGTGGTGGCCAAGCGGGCACCTTCGCCGCCGTCACCACCGGCATTCGCCTCCAGGGCGACCCCAACGCGTTAGTCCCGCCGTTGGCCATCAACCCCAACAAGATCCTCCTGAATGGCACCTATCAAGATGAGCTGATGTATGGGACCGACAAGGTTTACGAGACCGACAATAGCGGCGCCTTCTGGGATCTGGTCAGTTCGGTCCTGGCACCCGGCGATGTCCTGACGGCCATGGCATTTGCGCCCAACGCCACCGATGCCTTCTACGTCGGCACCCAGGGCGGGCAGGTCTTCGTCGATTTGAAGGACGGCTCCACCGGCTTCCCCAACCGCAGCACCGGCTTGCCGGGCGCGACCATTACGGGCATCACGGTGGATCCGACCAATGAAAACATTGCCTATGTGATGGTCGGCGGCATCGGTCATGGCCACGTCTTCCGCACGACCGATGCCGGCGTCACCTGGACGGACATCTCCGCCAACTTGCCGGACGTTCCGGCTTACGCGCTGGCCATCGACGCGCGCACGAACCAGCCGGGCCAACCGAACGGCAAGCTCTACCTCGGCGACGAAGTCGGTGTCTACGTCTCCACCAACCTGGGTCAGAGCTGGTCGCCGCTGGGCCAGGGCTTGCCTCACGTTCCGGTGGTCGATCTTCAGTTCAGCACCGCGTTCGAGAAGCTCGTCGCGGCCACCCTGGGCCGCGGCGTCTTCGCCATCTCCACCGACCAGACGGGTCCCCATGCGGTATCCGTCACCCCGTCCACTCCCGTCGGTCCGGGCCTCACCTCGGTGACGATCACCTTCAACGAGGCCATCGATCCGCGAACGTTCCCCGTCAGCGCCATCCGCAGCCTGATCGGGCCGCTCGGACCGATCGCGCCGCTGGCAGTCAACGATGTGGACCCCACCAAGCACACCAGCTTCCAGGTTACCTTCCTGCCGCAGCTGGCCGACGGCCTCTATCGCCTGACCATCGCTCCGAGCATCACGGACCTCATCGGCAACCGCCTGGATCAGAACCAGAACGGCGTCGGCGGCGAGGATCCGGGCGACACCTTCACCACCAACGTCGCCATCAACTCCAGCGACAATGGCCGGTTCGTCAGCGGGCTGTTCCACGATCTGCTCAAACGGCCGGCGGACACCAATGGCTTCCTCCAAGACCTCAATCTGATTGATGCGCCGCGCTCGCGCAACCTGCTGTCGGTCGCGCTGAGCTTTGTGGCTTCAGCGGAAAATCGCTCCAATCTGATTGCCAACTACTACTCCAGCAGCGATCCGACGGTCATCGGCAACTTCCTGGGCCGGGCCGCTTCCCCGGGTGAGATCAATTTCTGGGTAACGGCCCTGCAACGCGGGACCACACCGGAACAGGTGGTGACGGCCATCGTCACGTCGCCGGAGTTCTTCCAGAACAACGGCGGCAACGACAACAGTTTCGTCCAGCAGCTGTATCTGAAGCTGCTGGGTCGCAATCCCGACACCGCGGGCTCGACCTTCCACCTGAGCACGCTCACCCAGGCCGAAACCAGCTCGCGCACGCAGATCGACGCTGCCCTCACGAGCAGCGGCGAGTACCGCAGCAACCTGGTGGCCGGCTACTACACGCGCTACCTGGGGCGCACTCCGGCGCCGGCCGAGCTGAACATGCGCCTGGGCCAGCTCCAGCAGGGCTTGCCGGACGAAGTGATACTCGCCGACGTCATCGGTTCCGGTGAATACTCGCAGCGGAAGGGCGTCGATAATGCGTCCTGGTTGAACGCCGCCTTCACGGACCTGCTCGGCCGCGGTGCGGATGCGACGGCGCAGGCGGCGTTCCTGCCGGCCTTGCAGCAAGGGACGACGCGCGTCAATGTAGCCTTGCAAATCCTGCTCAGCGACGAATACCGCGGCCGGTTGGTCGCCGGTTACTACACCAAGTTCCTGGGTCGGACGCCGAGCAGCGGGGACTTGACCATCTGGGTCAACGCCCTCAAGGGAGGCACGACCGATGAAGCGGTACTCGACACGATTGTAGCCTCGCCGGAGTACTACCAGAACAAGAAGGGCACGGCCACCACACAGAGTACGCAGGATGCCAATTGGCTCGGCACGGTGTACGTCGATGTGCTCGGCCGCTCGATCGACAGCACCGGCCGCAATGCCTTCTCGGCCAAACTGACGCAGGATGACGCGAGCATGCGGACGAGCGTCGCCCAGGACTTCAGTACCAGCAACGAATTTCGCACGCGGGAGATTAGCGTCACTTATAGCAAATTCCTGGGACGATCGCCGAGCCTGGGCGAGACGGGCATCTGGCAGCCGCTCTTGCAAACCGCCTCCGCCGGCGCCAACACGGCCAGTCCGAACGAGCAGTTCCAGGCCCAGGTGCTGGCGTCCGGCGAATACTTCCCCAAGTTCGGCAACACCAACGCGGGCTGGATCGCGAGCTTGTACACCAATGTCCTGAAGCGGGCCCCGGACGCGGCGGGGGTGAACACGGCGCTTACCGCCCTGCTCAACAGCTACCAGCCCGACCGGCAGAAGGCGGTCCTGGCCATCACCAGTAGCACGGAGTACCAGACCACGCTGGTGAGCGGTTACTACACTTCGTTCCTACGGCGTATGGCCTCGAGCAGCGAGATCCAGGGCTGGCTGACGGCCCTGGCCAATGGAGGGACTGACGAACAAGTGATTGTCGGTATCCTGGCTTCCGACGAGTACTTCCTGAACCCGCGTCTGGGGGCCGCCAACAACAGTCGTTGGTTGAACCAGGTCTTCAACGACCTGCTCAACCGCAACACCGATCCCGCTTCGCAAGCGTTCATCGATGCCCTCAACACGGGCCGCAATACCCGGGCGGACGTGGTCGGGATCATCCTGGGGAGCAGCGAGTACCGGATGCGATTGATCAACGGCTACTTCGTCAACTACCTGGGCCGCGCGCCCTCGGCCACCGAGCTGAACAACACGTGGCTGCCAGCGTTGGCCAGCGGCCAGACGGATGAACAGGTGCTGGCGGGCATCCTGTCCTCCGCCGAATACTTCTCGCGGACGCACCCGTATCCGTAAGAATATCTCTCGCAAAGACGCCAAGCACGCCAAGTAAGGAGGAAGCCAATAGGCACTCTTGGCGTGCTTGGCGTCTTTGCGAGAGAGAGGATTCAGGGCAGCAAGTCCTGGACGGCGACCTGGACCAGCGTCGGGCCGCCGAAGAGCAAGGGAACGCTAGGCGGACAAGCCAAGCTTGCTATGATGGTAGAGGAGGTGGCTATGATCGCCCTTATCGAAAGCAAGCGCGACATGCTGACGGACCTCTGCCGGCGTTACGGCGTGCAGCGGCTGGAGTTGTTTGGCTCCGCCGCGACGGACGCCTTTAATCCGAGCCGGAGCGACTTGGACTTTCTCGTGGAGTTTCAGCCCGAGCAGGAACTTGGGCCCTGGCTGCGCCACTATTTCGCGTTTCAGGCAGACCTGGCGCACCTCTTCGGACGTCCGGTCGATCTGGTGCTCGCTGCCGCCGTCCGCAATCCTCATTTCCAGCGGGAATTGCAGCGCACCCGCATCCTTCTCTATGCAGCCTAAGACGCCGAAACTCCTGGACGACATCCGCGACGCCTGGAACAGCAAGTCACCGAGTTGCTCCGGGAGGCTGAGCCGCCGTAGCCCTTACGCTTCGGGGACATCACCCGCTACCAACTCCTGCTCGAGCTGGGCCAGGCTGTAAGGGCACTCCGCCGGGAACGCCGACTCGGGCAGCCCCGTGGCAATGGCTGCCTGCTTCATACCGTCTGCGTACACCTCGGCAAGCGCCCCCTCAGCGTGGTTGCGGAGCGTGCCGCTGGCCAGCAGCCGCCGCAGTTCCTGCCGCTGCTGCTCGACCGTCAGCCACCAACTGCGGGACCGCTTGGCCGGCTGGTACTCCCACTTCAGCAGGTGGGCAATCAGCACCGCCAAGCGGCTCTCGACTTCCCGGCGGTCGCGCTTCGCCATGTCGCTGAGGAACTCCGCTAGATGTGCGTAATCCAACTCGGCGCCGCGGCGCTGGGACGCGAGCTGCGCCATCGCCTCCAGCCACGCCGTCTCGTCGGCCTCGTACAATTCGGTCAGCGGCTCCACCTGCGTCGCAGTCATTCGGCCTCCTCGGCAGTTCGGGCAACCGTTCCAAACCCATACCTAGAGCATAGCTGGCCGCCGAGCCGATGGCGAGGGTTTTCCTCGACCGACACGGAGCCTAAATCTCCCCTGCGCGGGCCTGCCTGGGAGGAACCTGAGGGCAGTTTTGCGCGGAATACTTCTCACGAACGAACCCGTATCCGTAGGCAGAATCTCTCTCGCAAAGACGCCAAGCACGCCAAGTAAGGAGGAAGCCAATAGGCACTCTTGGCGTTCTTGGCATCTTTGCGAGAGAAAGAATTCAGGGCAACAAGTCCTGGACGGCGACCTGGACGAGCGTCGTGCCGCCGAGGAGCAAGGGAATGCTGGCGCCTGGGCGATGATCGACCCGTTGTGCGTACTTGGGATCAGGGCCCGGTCCAGACGGCGCGGTGTACACCTCGACCTGGCGATCAATGAGATTCACGATCCAGTAGCAATCAATTCCGGCGCGCGCGTAAATGCGGCCCTTGTCGTCGCGGTCACCCGGCAGAGTCGAGTCGGACACTTCGACCACGAGACCGATGTCCGCGGCGGTCGGATGGCGGCTCACGTAGGCCTGCTCATCCCCGCGGACGATCGCGAAATCCGGCTCCGGCTCACTCTCGGTCAACGTGATGGCGCTCTGGACACGCAGATCCCATCCTGGAGGCAGGAGGCGAAGCCACTTCTTGGTGCCTTTCTGAATGGCGGCGTCGTGCGGTGGATTGCGTGACATCTTATGCACCAGGTAGCCGTCGAGCAGTTCGAGGTTGTCGTCCTCTGTCAGGATCCCGAGTTCGATCAGCCGGTGATATTCGGTCACGCTGAAGCGCCGGAACCCGGCCATCTGCCCTTGATACGGCAAAGGAGCGGCTTGTGTCGTCACAGGTCCTCCGTTAACCCGGCAAGAAAAGGGGTAAAGAATCTTTATCGAGAGAAAAAGTATTCTGAGACCCTTTCGGGTGAAGCCGGATCACTCGACATCGATCCCCTCCCAGAGACGCTCGGCCGGCAACGTTTCGCCGGCCTGAACCTCTTCCCAGCCCCGTCGAAAGCTGTCGGCCGCGGGCTTGAGAAGCACGCTCTCGCGGTAGGTGCGAATCATCTGGAGCAGCAACGGAAAGTATTCCTCCGGCAAGCCTTCCAGTTCGGCAAGCAGCTGGCGCTGTTGATCGGATAGCAAGATACTCATGAAACCATCCTTTCGATCCGCCCGGGCAAGGAGACAGTCCGCCGGCGCTCTGCCCGAGCAACGCCCCGCCTGCACTTGCTATCCTACTGCGAAGGCAAACGGACACAAGCGGAACGTCCCAAGCGCCCGCGCTGCCACCCGCTTTTCGTTCGCCGCCTCTTTCCTTCCCTGCTACACTCGAACCCCAGATCGCAGGTCTTCACAGATGGTATGGTACAGGCAGTCCTTATGAACCAGGTTCCCGAAACCAGAAACGAGCCGTTGTCGGCTTCCGGCGTCGATCCCGCCGAGGACGTCTGTCGCCGTTTCCAGTCCGCCTGCCAGGCCGAGCAGCAACCGCGGATCGAAGACTTTCTGGCACAAGCCCCGCCAGCCGCGCGTGCGGCCCTGCTGGGCAAACTGCTCGTCCTGGAGTTTGCCCAGCGCAGCCAACGCGGCGAAACCCTGGTTCTGGAAGCATACGGCCAGCGCTTCCCCAACGATGCCCACCTGATCACCGCGGCCTTTCGGGAGGCGATGGGAGCGAGCGGCTCCCCAGCGCCCAAGGCGGATTCGGCACCGAACGCGCTGGCCGATACCAATCCCGAGCGGGCACGCGCGCGGGCCGCCAGTGATCCCACGCAGCTGGGCCGTTTCCAGATCACCGGCAAGCTGGGCACCGGCGGCTTCGGCGTCGTCTACAAGGGCTACGATGCCGATTTGCGACGCCACGTCGCCATCAAGGTGGCCCACCTGGAGCGGCTCGCCCGGTCCGAAGATGCCGAGGCGTACTTGGCCGAGGCCCGCATGTTGGCCCAGCTCGATCATCCGGGCATCGTGCCGGTCTACGAGGTCGGTCGCACCGACGACGGCACCTGCTACCTGGTCTCCAAGTTCCTGGAAGGTCGCGATCTTCAGGCACGGATCGAGGAAAGTCGTCCGTCCTTCGCTGAAGCGGTGGAAATCCTGGCTCGGGTGGCCGAGGCCCTGCACCATGCCCATCAACAAGGCGTGGTGCACCGCGATATCAAGCCGGCCAATATCCTGCTCGATGCCAAAGGCAACCCGATCGTGGTCGACTTCGGCCTGGCCTTGCGCGAGGAGGAGTTCGGCAAAGAGACAGGTCTGGCCGGGACGCCGCAGTACATGAGTCCGGAGCAGGCCCGCGGCGAGGGCCACCTGGTCGATGCCCGCAGTGACGTCTACAGCCTCGGTGTCGTCTTGTATGAGCTGCTCACCGGGCAACGGCCGTTCCGCGCCGACAGCCTCCAGGAGATGCTCGAGCAGATCCTCACGCGGGAACCGCGGCCGCCTCGCCAGCTGGATGACACGATTCCGAAAGAGCTGGATCGCATTTGCCTGAAGGCGCTGGCCAAGCGCGCCTCGGAGCGTTACAGCACGGCCGCGGATCTGGCCGACGACCTGCGGCACTGGCAGGCGAGCCCGGCCGCGGCGTCCGGAGCGGCGACAGGGTCGGGTTCAACGGCGGGGCGTCTCGCTCCCGGGGAGGCAACGACGGCGACGCCGGAGTTCCCCCGCGCGTCGCTCAAGGTCGTGCCGCGGGGGCTGCGCTCCTTCGATGCCAGCGATGCCGATTTCTTCCTGGAGTTGTTGCCCGGAGCGCGCGACCGCGACGGCTTGCCGGAGAGCCTGCGCTTCTGGAAGCAGCGCCTCGAGGAAACCGATCCGGACCAAACGTTTCGCGTCGGCCTGCTCTACGGGCCCAGCGGCTGCGGCAAGTCGTCGCTGGTCAAGGCCGGCCTGCTGCCGCGGTTGACGGAGCAGGTGCTGGTGGTCTATGTCGAAGCCACGCCCCAGGAGACAGAAAGCCGCCTACTCAAGGGCCTACGTAAACGCTGTGCCGGCCTGCCAGAGAACCTGAACCTGGTGGATACGCTCGCCCAGCTCCGCCGCGGCCGGGGACTGCCGGCCGGCAAGAAAGTCTTGCTGGTGCTCGATCAGTTCGAGCAATGGCTGCACGCCCAGCGCAACCAGCCCAACACGGAGCTGCTGCAAGCACTGCGGCAGTGCGATGGCCAGCATGTACAGGGTCTCCTCCTGGTGCGCGATGATTTCTGGCTGGCGGTCCGGCGCTTCCTGCACGAGCTGGAGATTCCACCCCTCGAAGGGCACAATACCGCCCTGGTCGATCTCTTTGACCTGCTCCATGCCCGCAAAGTCCTGGGGTTGTTCGGCAGTGCCTACGGGCGCCTGCCGGAAAACCCGGCCCAGCGGACACCGGAACAGGAGCGTTTCCTGAGTCAGGCGGTGGCGGAGCTGGCCCAGGACGGCAAAGTGATCTCGGTGCGACTAAGCCTGTTGGCCGAGATGATCAAGGGCAGAGCCTGGATCCCCGCCACGCTGAAGGAAGTCGGCGGCGCCGAGGGAGTCCGGGTGGCCTTCCTGGAAGAGAAGTTCAGTGCCTCCAGCGCGTCGTCGGAGTATCGCCTGCACCAGAAGGCGGCGCGGGGTGTCCTGAAAGCGCTCTTGCCCGAACAGGGCAGTGACATCAAGGGGCACATGCGCTCCTACCAGGAGCTGCTGGTCGCCTCGGGCTATGGCCCCCGGCCCAAGGACTTCGAGGCCTTGCTGCGCATCCTGGATGCGGACTTGCGCTTGCTCACGCCGACGGATCCCGAAGGCATTCCGGCGGAGGACAAGGAACCCACGCCGGCCGCCTCCGACGTCCAGTACTACCAGCTCACGCATGACTATCTGGTCCCGGGGCTGCGCCAGTGGCTGACGCGCAAACAGCGTGAGACACGGCGCGGCCGGGCCGAGCTGCGCCTGGCGGAGCGGGCCGCGCAATGGCACGCCAAGCCGGAGAACCGTCAGTTGCCAGCCTGGTGGGAGTGGGCCAATATCCATCTGTTCACCCGCCAGCGCGATTGGACGCCGCCCCAGCGGAAGATGATGCGCCAGGCCGGCCGTTATCACGGCTGGCATGGCCTGGCCTTGGCCGTGCTGCTGACCGTGGCGACCGTTGTGGGGTTCGAGATCCAGCGCCGGGTCGTGGCGGACCGCAACCAGCACGTGGCGACTGGCCTGGTGGCGCGCTTGTGCGATGCGGAGGTCGGCCAGGTACCGGCCATTGTAAGCGAGCTGGGGCCTTACCGTACCTGGGCCGACCCGCAGCTGGTCGCACGCCTGGAGGACGCTCAGTGCTCGCCCAAGGAGCGCTTGCACCTCCAGCTGGCGCTGCTGCCCGTGGACGCCGAGCAGGTCCAACCCCTCCAGGAAGCGTTGCTGCGCTCCGGGACGCCGCCCGCGGAAGTGTTGGTCCTCCGCGAAGCTCTACGGCCGCATCAGGAGCAGCTGGTAAGCTCGCTCTGGGAGCGGCTGGAGGACGCTCGGGAGAATCCCGAGCGGCGCTTCCGGGCCGGCTGTGCCCTGGCGCTCTATGACCCGGACAGCCCGCGCTGGGAGGGTACGGCCTCTCTCCTCGTGGATCAACTCGTGGCCCAGAACCCGGTTTTTCTGGGCGGCTGGAGCGAGGCCCTGCGGCCGGTGCGTCGCAAGCTCCTGGAGCCGTTGGGCCGCGTGTTTCGAGACAAGGACAAGCCGACGGAGCGCACCCTGGCGACGAACCTGCTAGCCGATTACGCCGCCGACCAGCCGGAGACACTCGCCGAGCTCGTCAAGGACGCCGACCCCAAGCAGTATGCCGTGCTGTGGCCCCGGATCCTGGAGCATCGGGAGCAGACCGTGGTCCGGATGAAGCAAGAGCTCACCAAAACGGCAGCCTCGCAATGGAACGATCCGCCCCTGAATCCGGCCTGGGCCACGCTGGATCCGGCACTGGTCGGGCAGATTACCGGTGCGCACGGTGTGGTGGCCGAGCGCTTTGCCTGGTGCCAGACGCTGCCGCTGGAACAGTTCACCGCCCTGGCGGAAGGGCTGCGCCGCTCGGGATTCCAGCCGCTGCGCTTCCGGCCCTACACCCCGGGCAAGGAAGTCCAGGTGGCCGCCGTCTGGACACGCGATGGCCGGGACTGGCAGATGGCCCACGGGCTCTCCGCCGACGAGGTCCGTCAGCAGGACGCCGGTTGGCGCGCGAAGGGCTATATCCCCGCCGATGTCGCAGGTTATCGGACGGGCCCGGACGCGACCGAGGCGGCGGAGCGCTATGCCGCCCTGTGGATCAAGCCGGCTGAGCGGGGCGAAGATGCCCGCCTCTATGTCGGCGTACCCGAAAGCCAGCATCGGGTCGCTGGCTGGGAGCCGCTCAAGCAGGCCGGCTATGTGCCCCGCACCTACCACGCCCTGTTGGGCGCGGACGGCCAGCAGCGCTACAGCTGCGTCTGGGGGAAGACGGCGACCAATCCAGCCTATACGGACACCTTCGCCTCCGACGAAATGGCCTACGAGGGACTGCTGGCCGCCAACCCATTTCCGGTAGATATCTGCGTCCGGCCGTCCAGGCCACCGGCTTCGAGCGCCACGCGCTACACGGAACAGCTGGCCCAGGCCGACAAGGACTTGCAAGCCAAGCCCGGGGACCTCAACGCACGCCTGCGCCGGGGCCAGGCGCTGACCGGCTTGAGCCGGGACATGGAAGCCGTAACGGAGTTGACCGCAGTCCTGGACAAGGCTCCCAAGACCGCGGCCGCTTACCGATACCGGGCCGTGGCCCAGGCCCGCCTGGGCAAGGCAGACGAAGCCAGAAAGGATCTGGCCGAATTCATGAAGCAGAGCAGCAGCGCCAGCCAGAAGGCCTACCTGGACGCCCTCATCGCGGCTTACCTGGGCGAGGACGTCGAAGGTCTGAAGCGGCTGGATGATGCCCTTCGGCAACACAGCAAGGAATCCGGCTTCCTCTACGACGCTGCCTGCGCCTATGCCGTCGCGGCCCAAGCCATCTCCGGCATGAAGGAAGGCACAGCACCCCCAGAAACAGCGCCTGGGCGAGCCAAGGTCTATGGCGAGCGGGCCCTGACGCTGCTCCAGGAGGCGGTGGCCTGCGGCTACTCGAACTATGCGCACATGGAAACGGACGCCGACCTGGACGGCCTGCGCAGCCTGCCTGGCTTCGTGGCGCTTCTGAGCAAGGGCAACCTGGATCGGCGCTACGCGGCTATCTGGTACCGCAGCCCCGTGCTCGTTGGTCAGGAAACGCACGGCCTGGATCCGGCCGGCCAGGTGCAGCGTGGCCGCGAGCTGGCGACGCAAGGCTACCGGCCCGCCGCGATCTCGGTCGCCTGGCTGGGGGAAAACAAGCCGCGCGCCACCACGGTGGTTTGGCACCGGCCGGTCGTCCCGGAGAGTGTCAAGGACAGCCTGGCGAAGCGTCAGGCCCAGGCCGCGGTCGTCCTGCTCCAGCTGGGGCAGGAGGAGTCCGTCTGGCCGCTCCTGCAACACAGCCCGGACCCGCGGCGGCGAACTTACCTGATCCATTCCCTGAGTCCGCTCGGCACGGATGCGAGGCT